>NZ_CP128356.1 GCF_038789205.1 Staphylococcus hsinchuensis | reverse complement strand
AAATGTTGAAAGATCCTGACAACATTTATGGTAATAATAATCAACATATTGACTTAGTATTTAACAAAAACTTTAAAGAGGCACATCCAGCTGCATACACAATTGCAACACGTATGGCAGATGATTGGAGTAAATCTGACGAAGACAAATTAGCTAAAAAAATCTTTGTTGATAACAAAAATCCAGAACAAGTAGCTAAAGACTATGTGGATGATAATGATAATAAAGTAGATGAATGGTTAGAAGATATTGAGACTAACTAATTACAAAGTTAAGATAGACAAATAAAGAATATGCTCGTTTGGTGTAGCATATTTAAAACTCATAATGCAAATTTACAGTAGCAAACCAAGTTGAGAAGGCGCTTAAGACAAACTCTTCTCAATCGTAGCTATATTGCGAGGGAGTGAAACTAAACTCAGTTTCGCTCCTACTTTTTTATATCGCTCTTATAGTATTAAACGTTTCAAATAACTTATTTACTCTTTTTTTATAAACAAATTTAAACGTAGTATCAGTTGTTATGTTTGGAAAAATCAACTTTATTGTGATAAATTACTCTTATTACGTCAGGCTATCTGACTAGATTAAATAAATAGGAGAATCAGATAATGCCGTCAGCAAATCAAAAGCGTATGATTAAACATATTCATGAAACAGTGTTTATACTTTTACATGATTATCATTTTGATGAAATCACGGTTCAAAAAATATGTGATATTGCAGAAATCAACCGCAGTACGTTCTATAGATACTTCCAAGATAAATATGAATTACTCTACACTTTACGTGACTTTATTGCACAACAAATTATAGCTAAAGGTGACACATCAGCAGACATTACAACCTCTGAATCATTTGAAGACTTTATTTATTACATTTGTAATAATAAAAAGATTTTTAAGCATCTATTAGTTTCGTCTCGACAGGCAGATGTATTTAGAAGTTTAACGAATGTGGGTCGCGAAATGATGTTAAATAATTCAACTCGTAAGCGTGACCCCTTAGCGCAAAAGATTAGAGAAAGTAAACATCCTGAAATTGTAGCTGATTTTTATAGTAGTGGCGTAATAGAAGTACTACGACGTTGGGTAGAAAATGACTATAACTATACAGTTGAAGAAGTGTTTGTAACATTAAATAATGTGCTTGAAACGTCATTATATTATTATGATAAATAAAAGCAATCTCACATAAATTAAGAGTGAGATTGCTTTTTTGTCATTTGCGTTTTTTAACGTCTACTGTCTTGTAAACCATAAAAATACTATTAGCTATGATTAATAATGCTAGAATGACCATTGGCCAAATACCTATATTAATCATATTAAATATGGTTCTGTTGCATTCCTCTACTAACCAGTGTTATAATCTACTTAACAAAGTTATTAAGCATAATACACCAATCCCCTCACTATCGGAAGTAGTGAGGGGATTTTTAGGTGTGACTATAGTCGCCTATTTTTTCTTATCGTTGCGATTGCGTAGCCAATGCGCAAATAATGCGACGATACAACCACTCGCTGCTGTGGTCATGATGTGAACAAAGTTATCAAGCATAATTACACCTCCTCTCTACGTCTATATTGACGCCTGAGAGATAGGCGACTTTTATATTATATCATCTTTGAATATGTGATAATAGCTAACTTCCGATAAGTTGAATTATGTCAGCTCAATGATAAAATAATATAGTTACTTCGATTAAAATAATACAATTTCCACTTTTTCTAAAGTCAAAATGTTTATAATAAATATGAGTATATTATTAAAAAACTTTGCAAATATTGAAATGAATTAGTTAAAGATGAACTAACTAAAATACTATTACAGTTTATTTAGATGCATTAATAAAATTGTAAGTGTTTTATACTTAAGGAGGATTTTAAATGTCGAAAGAAAAAATAACTAGAGAAAAAACATCTATTAAAATACACAGAACTTTCAAACCATTATTTGATGAATTAGTAGCAGAAGAACGAGACAGTAAAATAGATTTTATGGATGCGTTGTTAGTATTTTATGCTAAAGAAAAACATCCAGAGATTTTAGAAGCCTTTAAAAATCAGGAATTAAAAACGCAAAAAAATGAAAATGCAAAGGATCTATAAATAAATGTAGTATTTATTATCATTATTCATTTGTCTACCAATGTTCCTTTATAAGCAGTCAATAATGCATAAAGAAAGATACGTTTAAATGAAAATGAGACAATACATATCTAAAATACAAAGCGCTTAATAGAAATAATTAATCTATTAAGCGCTTTGTTTACTTAATCAAATAAATCATAAATTAATGATTTCTGAAAAAGGAATCCTTGCTCTTTTCTCAATTTATATAAATTAGAACACGTTTGCACATAATCAAATATCAAAAATGATTTTTAAAAAGAAGAAATTAAAAAAATCATTAGTGAATAAACTTCTAATTCTTCATACCAAAATAGCTCCTTATAAATTTACAAAACGTAAAATTTAACATAAAAAAATTTGCGGTTTGCTTTATTGCTTTTTAACTTTTTTTAATTTTAAGTATCAATGAATAACACAAATTCATTTTCTATACCTACTTAAATTTCGTTTTTGATATTTCATTTTGTCAAAAATGGCTTATTCTATTAGAATAAAACTTCAAAATTCTTTATTCTATTAAAATAAAAAGGTCTCTGAAGCCCTTTAAATAGGCTTTATTTATAGGATTGGTGTTCACATTAATAATGCCATTCTTAATTTATAGAATAAAAATTACTTAATTCATTTTTGTCTAATGTAAATGTACTATAAATACTGGTATAACCGCATTTATAGTGAGAGCAAATGACGAAGGAATGGTAAGAAAAATACATCAGCTATGCTGATTGACACGTTAGTGGCATTGTATTTCCTTATGCTCTTATTTTTTATTCTGCTTTCAGCATAAAAAATAAATGATTTGTACAAAAGTTAAATGAATAAAAATGATTTTTTCGTTATCATAATGACTCATTCTTTTCATACCAAATCACTCAATTTTATATTTTTCTATTATTATTTGTTTAATTATACGCATGAAACATGTTTGATATTTCAATTTATTTTAAAACAATACGATGATTCAATCATTTAAAAATGAACTTTTAAAATATAGAAAATCATTTTATTATAACAATTCTGATCCTTCACGTTTTCCAAAATCAATTTCTTCTTCGTTATATTTACCCCTATTTAAATAAAACTCTTGTATTTCTTCTTTAATTGATTTTTCATTTTCCATTATTTTATACCTCCAAAATTTCAAAATATTATATGACTTATATTCTTCATTCCAATATTTGTATATCCCATTTTGATTTTATATCTACTTTATAGAATCAACAATTTTTTATTTATTTTAAATTTAAGGGTTCTGTTGCAAAGTAAAAAATATAGCTAACCACTAATATATCATGTCAGTGTTCGTTTAACTTTCTAGCATGATGCTAATTTCGTGGCATGGCGAAAATCCGTAGATCTGAAGAGACCTGCGGTTCTTTTTATATAGACCGTAAATGCACTCAATACCTTTTAAAGTATTTTTGGCTGTATTGATACTTTGATATCTTGTCTTTCTTATTTTAATATGACGGTGATCTTGCTCAATGAGGTTATTCAGATATTTCGATGTACAATGACAGTCGGGATTCAGTTTAAATGTTTTAATAACTTTAGCCATGGCTACCTTCGTTGAAGGTGCCTGATCTGTAATCACTTTTTGAGGTTTACCAAATTGTTTAATGAGACGTTTGATAAACGCATATGCTGAATGATTATCGCGTTGCTTACGCAACCAAATATCTAATGTATGCCCCTCTGCATCAATAGCACGATATAAATAGTTCCATTTCCCTTTTATTTTGATGTACGTCTCATCAATACGCCATTTGTAATAGGCTGTTTTATGTTTTTTCTTCCAAATTTGATATAAAATCGGAGCATATTCTTGAACCCAACGGTAGACCGTTGAATGATGAACATTGACACCACGTTCTCTTAGTATTTCAGATATATCACGATAACTAAGCGCATATCTTAGATAGTAGCCAACAGCTACAATGATAACATCCTTGTTAAATTGTTTATATCTGAAATAATTCATACAGAAGACTCCTTTTTGTTAAAATTATACTATAAATTCAACTTTGCAACAGAACCAAATAATTCATAGAGAACGCTCCTTTTTTGTTAAAATTATACTATAAAATTAACTTTGCAACAGAACCAAGAATATTATATACAGAATTATTTAGATGAGTATGAGCCTAAAGAGTTTAATAAAATACTTTATGGATTATTGAATTACAAAGAGAAAGAGAGAGTTGTTGATTTAGAAAAAGATATTGAACACTTTAGATCTAATTCAGAAAAAGAACTTGGTGATTTTATGGACTTAGTAGACATGCAACAAGCAAAAGGTGAATTACAAGAGTTTGAAGAAGATCGAATGGAGGCGTATCACGATTATGTATAGCAATGAAGATATCAAAAAATTAAGAAGTAATTTTTTAGAAAAGACCAAAACATTATCAATTTGTATATGTAGAAGAATTGGAATTTGAAGAACCTTAAAAACCTAAAAATCAGTCTAGGCGTTAGTCCTAGACTTACGTTTTTTAGGTTAAAAGAAAGGAGCTAACCTTTAAGGTTAGCTCCTTTTTGTGTTCTCTATTTTGATAATTCACTTGTCCTTATGATAATTCACAAAATTAATAACGTATACTATTGTCATTAAAAGAAATGGTATTGTTAGCAATAATGTATTTAAACGCCCTATATTCGATACCCATAAAAAGAGTGTTAGCATTAATACATAATTGATTATTACTATAAAGAGTATAGGCCATCTGTACATTTTATTCTCCATAATTATCACACCTTAATTAGCAACCTGCTACGTAGCCACCTGAAGCACCGCCGATACCTCCACCGACTGTACCTACAACGCCACCACTTACTGTACCTACAACTGGTAATGTAACTGTACCCACACCAGCACCTGTAAGACCTCCTGCTGTTGCTCCTCCTACAGCACCGCCTGCTGTTCCGATAACACATTTAGCAACAGACCCTTTTTTCTTTTTACGGTCTTGTTGATTAGGAACTACCTGCATACCTAATTTACCTTTTTCTTCAAAATAAACTATGTTTACATTTTTACCGTTTTTGTCTTTAGCTGTTGATGGTAATTGTTCTGTTTTATTTGTATTTTTATCTTTTAATGTATCTATACCATTTTCATCTACATTGTATGTAATATTTTTATTTAAATCAATTCTACCCATATTGTCATCAATTTTTACTATTTCACCAGCACTTTTAGATGATGCTTTTTGTGTTTGGTTATTTTCAGCAGCTTGTGAATGATTGTCCGCTAAACCAGTGCTAACAGTCATACCAGTTATGATAGCAAATGCAGCAAAGCCTTTAACTACTTTTGATTTTACGTTATATGCTTTTTCCATATGTCATCTCTCCTAATATGTATTTGTTTTGTATCTATCTATAAATTACCATTTATATAGTTTTAAAAGTTATTGTAGTTCATAAGTGTCTGTATTTTATTCATATTAGTTGAAATATTGACTTTATTAATTAAATTTAAATATAATATGTCAAAAAAAGGATGTAACTATTTTATGAAACGAATGTTATTTTGCTTTCTAATATTATTATTTTTAGCAGGATGTTCAAATAGTAATCATCATAAACCTAAAGGTTCTGTTGCAAAGTTGAATTTATAGTATAATTTAACAAAAAGGAGTCTTCTGTATGAACTATTTCAGATATAAACAATTTAACAAAGATGTTATCACTGTAGCCGTTGGCTACTATCTAAGATATGCATTGAGTTATCGTGATATATCTGAAATATTAAGGGAACGTGGTGTAAACGTTCATCATTCAACAGTCTACCGTTGGGTTCAAGAATATGCCCCAATTTTGTATCAAATTTGGAAGAAAAAGCATAAAAAAGCTTATTACAAATGGCGTATTGATGAGACGTACATCAAAATAAAAGGAAAATGGAGCTATTTATATCGTGCCATTGATGCAGAGGGACATACATTAGATATTTGGTTGCGTAAGCAACGAGATAATCATTCAGCATATGCGTTTATCAAACGTCTCATTAAACAATTTGGTAAACCTCAAAAGGTAATTACAGATCAGGCACCTTCAACGAAAGTAGCAATAGCTAAAGTAATTAAAGCTTTTAAACTTAAACCTGACTGTCATTGTACATCGAAATATCTGAATAACCTCATTGAGCAAGATCACCGTCATATTAAAGTAAGAAAGACAAGATATCAAAGTATCAATACGGCAAAGAATACTTTAAAAGGTATTGAATGTATTTACGCTCTATATAAAAAGAACCGCAGATCTCTTCAGATCTACGGATTTTCGCCATGCCACGAAATTAGGGATATGTTAGCCAGTTAAGGGAACAACGACATGATAAAATGGTAGTTAGCTATATTTTTCTAACTTTGCAACAGAACCACTTTTTATCTTTCTTTAATATAATTAAATAATAACATATAAGAAAGCTTATATATGGTGAGTGATGATGCCTAACACCATAATTGCTATTATATTTTATAAGGTATATATAATTATTTATCTTATACCAACCATTTACATAATCGATGATTATCAGAAGTTCAATCCACATAAAAAGACACAAGAAGTTTATAAACTTCTTGTGTCTTTTTAATAGAATTAGTTACCAAACAAGCGACTCCAAAATCCCTTTTTAGATGGTCGTTCGACCTCATCATTAGTATTAGGATCTTGTTTTTCAACTCGTTCATTTTCCTTCGCATTAGTTGATTGATTTATATCTTCATTCCTATTCTCTTCAAATATAACTTTAGGATCTATATCTTTATCTGTCGTTTGATTTTCCTCTTGTTGTTGATTATTATCTTTAGATTCTTCGGTAAATGTTGCTTCTTGCGCATTAACGTTTTGTCTATCATTAGAAGATGTATCAAAAGAATAATTAAGCTGTCTTTCTTCCTCTAATTGATTCTCTAGTTTCTGAATCTTTTTATTACTTTCTAAAGCTAATATTTGTTGATTTTCCAATAGTTTATTCAGTGTATTAACATTACTATTTTGTTGATCTAACTGCTTTGTTAAATTCTTAATATATTTCTCATCATTTTTAGATCGGGTTTCAAATATTTCTAGTTGCTTTTCTAATTCATTTACTTTTGTTTTTAATGTATTAGAGTTATTTGAATAATTATCTTCTTCATTTTTAAATTTTGTAACGTCTTCGTTAAATATTTCTTTACTATTTGAAATTTTACTTTTCGTTGTATCTTCTTTTTTTGTTATTTTATTTACAATTTTTAGACAATCTTTCTCATTAATATAATTAATACCATTTTCTTTTTCAAAAGTAATGTTCAAACTTTTAGCATTATTAACAATAGTTTGTTTAGTTACATTTAATTCGTCAGCTAACATTTTAATAGTTTTCATAATGACCCTCTCTTTAGGTACCTAATTTACCACCTAATTTTACCACCTAAATATATTTTTTTCATCTTTTACCGCCTAAATTTAGTACCTAAAAACTATGAAGGTGTCTAATTTACTACCTAAAATTAGCTAGATCTACCTAATTTTACCGCCTAATTATAAATGTTAATTTATCATATGTGAAATATCATTCTAACTATACTTAAAACGCTTTATATACAACTTTAAAAGTGTTAATATTGTTTTATGAAATTAAAAGAGCCGATGCTATTGGCGTAGCATCGGCTCTGGTAATAAAAACGATTTGCGTTCGTTTATTTATATATTTTTTGATACTTGTATTATATATATCTAACGGTTCTGTTGCAAAGTCAGAAAAAATATAACTAATTATCATTTTAACATGGTAGTATTCCCTTAACTGGCCAACATGTGATTAATTTCGTAGCACGGCGAAAATCCGTAGATCTGAAGAGACCTACGGTTCTTTTTATATAGACCATAAATACATTCAATACCTTTGAGTGTATTCTTTGCCGTATTGACGCTTTGATATCTCGTCTTTCTCACTTTAATATGACGGTGATCCTGCTCAATGAGGTTATTAAGATATTTAGATGTACAATGACAGTCGGGATTAAGTTTAAAATCTTTAATCAACTTAGACATTGCCACCTTCGTCGAAGGTGCCTGGTCTGTAATTATCATTTGAGGTTTACCAAATTGTTTAATAAGTCGCTTAATAAACGCATATGCTGAATGATTATCTCGTTTCTTACGTAACCAAATATCCAATGTATGACCATCTGCATCAATGGCACGATATAAATAGCACCATTTTCCTTTTATTTTAATGTATGTCTCATCAACGCGCCATTTATAATAAGCTTTTTTATGCTTTTTCTTCCAAATTTGATACAAAATAGGAGCATATTCTTGAACCCAACGGTAGATCGTTGAATGATGAACGTTAACGCCGCGTTCTCTTAGTATTTCAGATATATCACGATAACTAAGCGCGTATCTTAAGTAATAGCCGACGGCTACAGTTATTACATCTTTATTAAATTGCTTATATCTAAAATAATTCATAGAGAACGCTCCTTTTTTGTTAAAATTATACTATAAAATTAACTTTGCAACAGAACCTCTAACAACATAAAAGGTTTAAATATTTTTTTGTTAATGTATAATTAAATTTATGCAATTCTAATTTTTATTTTAAAGGAGATTTAAATATTATTATGAGTATTTTAGGAGCTACTTTTTCTCAACAAGTTAATCCTAATTGGCAAACATACATAATGATTTGCTTTTATTTTATTATCTTACTTATCATTGGTTATTATGGCTACAAAAAAGCTACCAGTAATGTCAGTGAATATATGTTAGGTGGACGTAGTATCGGTCCATATGTAACAGCTTTATCTGCCGGTGCATCAGACATGAGTGGATGGATGATTATGGGATTGCCGGGAGAAGTTTATTCCACAGGATTGTCTGCTATATGGTTAGCATTTGGCTTAACATTAGGAGCATATATAAACTATTTTGTTGTAGCACCACGCTTACGTATTTACACAGAAAAGGCAAATGATTCCATAACTATTCCTGACTTTTTTAAAAACCGATTAGACGATCAGTCTAATATCATTAAAATTATCTCTGGTTCAATCATTGTCATTTTTTTCACTTTATATACCCATTCTGGTATGGTTTCAGGTGGTAAATTATTTAATAGTGCTTTTGGCCTAGATTACCACTTAGGGTTAATCCTAGTGGCCATAATTGTTATTGCTTATACATTTTTCGGAGGCTACCTAGCAGTTTCTTTAACTGATTTCTTCCAAGGGGTAGTCATGTTTATTGCAATGATAATGGTTCCAGTTGTTGCAATGTTACAACTGAACGGCTTAGATACATTCTCACAAGCTGCCGATTTAAAACCTACCAATTTAGACATATTCAAAGGGACAACATTAATTGGTATTATTTCCTTTTTTGCATGGGGGTTAGGCTATTTTGGCCAGCCACATATTCTTGTACGATTTATGTCTATTCAATCAGTAAAACAACTTACAACAGCAAGAAGGTTTGGTATTGGGTGGATGGCTATTAGTTTGCTTGGATCTGTTGTCGTTGGCTTAACGGGTATTGTATTTGTAGATAAACAAGATTTGACGCTTCAAGACCCTGAAACATTATTTATAATAATGGGACAAATTTTATTCCATCCACTTGTAGGAGGATTTTTACTAGCAGCTATTCTTGCAGCAATTATGAGTACGATTTCTTCACAACTATTAGTTACTTCAAGTTCGTTAACAGAAGACTTTTATAAATTGTTTCGAGGAGAGGAAACAGCGAAGAAACACCAAAAAGAATTTTTATTAGTTGGTAGACTCTCTGTATTAATAGTAGCTTGTATTGCTATTATTATTGCATGGCACCCCAATGATACTATATTAAATTTAGTTGGTAATGCATGGGCAGGATTCGGAGCTGCTTTTGGACCACTTGTTATTTTTTCATTATATTGGAAAGGGTTAAGTAGGACAGGAGCTATCAGCGGTATGGTATCTGGCACTGTCGTTGTCATTTTATGGATTGTATTTGTTAAACCATTAGGAAAATACAATGATTTCTTTAATTTATATGAAATTATACCAGGTTTTCTAGTTAGTTTAATAGTTACTTATATTGTAAGTTTATTGACTAAAAAACCCGAATATAATGTAAAAAAAGAAATTGAAAACATCAGATTACTTACGAAGGTGAAACACAAATAGTGTATATAAAAAACGTCCATTTTTATTTTATTAATATAGAATAGAAATGGACGTTATTTGTATGGATAAGTGTAACCTAATTGTATAGATAAATGTATTTTATATGGCTCATATTTGCGTTATAAGCGACAAAAAAGACTTAGAGATATAAGAATAAACCTATAATTTTGGAGATTGCTCTAAAGGTTCTGTTGCAAAGTTGAATTTATAGTATAATTTTAACAAAAAGGAGTCTTCTGTATGAACTATTTCAGATATAAACAATTTAACAAGGACGTCATCACTGTAGCCGTTGGCTACTATCTAAGATATGCATTGAGTTATCGTGATATATCTGAAATATTAAGGGAACGTGGTGTAAACGTTCATCATTCAACGGTCTACCGTTGGGTTCAAGAATATGCCCCGATTTTATATCAAATTTGGAAGAAAAAGCATAAAAAAGCTTATTACAAATGGCGTATTGATGAGACGTACATCAAAATAAAAGGAAAATGGAACTATTTATATCGTGCCATTGATGCAGAGGGACATACATTAGATATTTGGTTGCGTAAGCAACGAGATAATCATTCAGCATATGCATTTATCAAACGTCTCATTAAACAATTTGGTAAACCTCAAAAGGTAATTACAGATCAGGCACCTTCAACGAAGGTCGCAATGACTAAAGTAATTAAAGCTTTTAAACTTAAACCTGACTGTCATTGTACATCGAAATATCTGAATAATCTCATTGAGCAAGATCACCGTCATATTAAAGTAAGAAAGACAAGATATCAAAGTATCAATACGGCAAAGAATACTTTAAAAGGTATTGAATGTATTTACGCTCTATATAAAAAGAACCGCAGGTCTCTTCAGATCTACGGATTTTCGCCATGCCACGAAATTAGCATCATGCTAGCAAGTTAAACGAACACTGACATGACATATTAGTGGTTAGCTATATTTTTTTACTTTGCAACAGAACCAAATGGGCTCTCCACCTTTGTAAGTGGAGAGCCCTGTACTTATTTACAATAATTTAAATATTTATTTTTTATCATTTTCTTTTCTACGACGTTTGGTAAATAATAATAGAGAACCTAAACCAGCAAATAACGTTCCAAATAATGTACCATTACGTACTTCTTTTTCACCCGTTTCTGGTAATTCATTTTGTTTATCATGTTTACTATCATTACTATTTACATTTGAGTCTTGATTAATTGAATCTTTGTTAGAGCTTGAATTATCTTCGTTATTAGAGTTGTTATTAGAATCTGAATTGTCTCCAGCATTTGAATTATCTCCGCTATCAGAGTTGTTATCAGAATCTGAATTGTCTCCAGCATTTGAATTATCTCCGCTATCAGAGTTGTTATCAGAATCTGAATTGTCTCCAGCATTTGAATTATCTCCGTTACCAGAGTTGTTATCAGAATCTGAATTGTCTCCAGCACCTGAATTATTTCCGTTACCAGAGTTGTTATCAGAATCTGAATTGTCTCCAGCACCTGAATTATTTCCGTTACCAGAGTTGTTATCAGAATCTGAATTGTCTCCAGCACCTGAATTATTTCCGTTACCAGAGTTGTTATCAGAATCTGAATTGTCTCCAGCATTTGAATTATCTCCGTTACCAGAGTTGTTATCAGAATCTGAATTGTCTCCAGCATTTGAATTATCTCCGCTATCAGAGTTGTTATCAGAATCTGAATTGTCTCCAGCATTTGAATTATCTCCGCTATCAGAGTTGTTATCAGAATCTGAATTGTCTCCAGCATTTGAATTATCTCCGCTATCAGAGTTGTTATCAGAATCTGAATTGTCTCCAGCATTTGAATTATCTCCGTTACCAGAGTTGTTATCAGAATCTGAATTGTCTCCAGCACCTGAATTATTTCCGTTACCAGAGTTGTTATCAGAATCTGAATTGTCTCCAGCATTTGAATTATCTCCGCTATCAGAGTTGTTATCAGAATCTGAATTGTCTCCAGCATTTGAATTATCTCCGCTATCAGAGTTGTTATCAGAATCTGAATTGTCTCCAGCACCTGAATTATTTCCGTTATCAGAGTTGTCATCAGAATCGATTACAGTCGTATTGGTACTTTCAGAAGTATTGCCGCCTTTGTCAGTTGCCGTTACTTGTAGCTCTTCGCCACCGTTTAGGTCAACATTGGATGGAATATCAATTGTGAAATTCCCTTGATCATCTGCAGTACCCGTAGCAGTTGTACCATCAGGGAACGTTACAGTTACTGTTGAACCAGGTTCTGCTTGACCTGTAACTTGAGTAGCGTCACTAGTCACGTCATTCACAGTTGGTGCGTCTGGTGCTGTTGTGTCTGTAACGTTCGCTGAGCTTGGTTCAGAAGTATTGCCGTCTTTGTCAGTTGCTGTTACTTGTAGCTCTTCGCCACCGTTTAGGTCAACATTGGATGGAATATCAATTGTGAAATTCCCTTGATCATCTGCAGTACCCGTAGCAGTTGTACCATCAGGGAACGTTACAGTTACTGTTGAACCAGGTTCTGCTTGACCTGTAACTTGAGTAGCGTCACTAGTCACGTCATTCACAGTTGGTGCGTCTGGTGCTGTTGTGTCTGTAACGTTCGCTGAGCTTGGTTCAGAAGTATTGCCGCCTTTGTCAGTTGCCGTTACTTGTAGCTCTTCGCCACCGTTTAGGTCAACATTGGATGGAATATCAATTGTGAAATTCCCTTGATCATCTGCAGTACCCGTAGCAGTTGTACCATCAGGGAACGTTACAGTTACTGTTGAACCAGGTTCTGCTTGACCTGTAACTTGAGTAGCGTCACTAGTCACATCATTCACCGTTGGTGCATCAGGAGCAGTTGTGTCTGTAACGTTCGCTGAGCTTGGTTCAGAAGTATTGCCGTCTTTGTCAGTTGCCGTTACTTGTAGCTCTTCGCCACCGTTTAGGTCAACATTGGATGGAATATCAATTGTGAAATTCCCTTGATCATCTGCAGTACCCGTAGCAGTTGTACCATCAGGGAACGTTACAGTTACTGTTGAACCAGGTTCTGCTTGACCTGTAACTTGAGTAGCGTCACTAGTCACATCATTCACCGTTGGTGCATCAGGAGCAGTTGTGTCTGTAACGTTCGCTGAGCTTGGTTCAGAAGTATTGCCGTCTTTGTCAGTTGCCGTTACTTGTAGCTCTTCGCCACCGTTTAGGTCAACATTGGATGGAATATCAATTGTGAAATTCCCTTGATCATCTGCAGTACCCGTAGCAGTTGTACCATCAGGGAACGTTACAGTTACTGTTGAACCAGGTTCTGCTTGACCTGTAACTTGAGTAGCGTCACTAGTCACGTCATTCACAGTTGGTGCGTCTGGAGCTGTTGTGTCTGTAACGGTAGTAGTAGTAGTTTTTGAAGTATTCCCGTTATCATCTGTAGCTGTAGCTAAGATTTCTTCGCCGCCTTCTAGTTCTACACCTGTTGGAATATCAATTGTGAAATTCCCTTGATCATTCGCTGTACCCGTAGCAGTTGTACCATCAGGGAACGTTACAGTTACTGTTGAACCAGGTTCTGCTTGACCTGTAACTTGAGTAGCGTCACTAGTCACGTCATTCACAGTTGGTGCGTCTGGAGCTGTTGCATCAACAACTGTTGTTTCTGTACTTTCTGATTCATTTCCAGATTCATCTCTTGTACTAGCAGTTATGTTTTCTCCACCTACTAGATTCAAATTCGAAGGTATTTCAATTGTATAGTTACCGTCTTCATCAACTTTACCCGTAGCAGTTGTACCATCAGGGAATGTCACTGTTACTGTTGAGCCAGGTTCTGCTTGACCTGTAACTTGAGTAGCGTCACTTGATACCCCGTTAACAACTGGTGCGTCTGGCGCTGTTGTATCTGTAACATTCGTAGCCCCTGTATCAGATACATTACCAGTATTATCAGTAGCTGTAGCAGTAATTTCTTCACCACCTTCTAGTTTTACACCTGTTGGAATATCAATTGTATAATTACCTTCGTCATCTGTAGTACCCGTAGCAGTTGTACCGTCAGGGAAAGTTACAGTTACTGTTGAACCAGGTTCTGCTTGACCTGTAACTTGAGTAGCGTCACTTGATACTCCGTTAACAACCGGTGCGTCTGGCGCTGTTACATCAGTAGCAGTTGTTGTAACAGTTACTGAATCGCGTCCTCTATTATCCGTCGCTTTAACTTGAATTTCTTCGCCACCGTTTAGATCAACATTAGATGGAACATCAATTGTGTAATTACCTTGGTCATCTGCAGTACCCGTAGCAGTTGTGCCGTCAGGGAAGGTAATTGTAACTGTATTACCTGCATCCGCTGTACCAGTGATTCGTGTATCATCACTAGTCACGTTATTAATTGTAGGTGCTGTTGCTGTATCTTCACCTGCAACTGTTGTCGTACCTGGTCCAGATACATTACCAGCTTCATCTGCTGATACAGCTTCTATTTTATTACCATTTCTTAAATCAACATTTGATGGTATTTCGATTGTATAATTCCCTTGATCATCCGCTGTACCCGTAGCAGTTGTGCCATCAGGGAACGTTACAGTTACTGTTGAATTTGGTTCTGCTGTACCATTAACTTCAGTGGCATTTGTGTCAACTTCATTTATTGTTGGTGCGTCTGGAGCAGTCGCATCAACAACTGTTGTAGTTGCACTTTCAGATTCATTACCTTCTGCGTCACTTGAAGTAGCGCTAATTATCTCGCCGCCTTTGAGTGACATATTCTCTGGAATGTCTACTGTATAGTTTCCGTTACTATCTGTAGTACCCGTAGCAGTTGTGCCATCAGGGAACGTTAATTTAACTGTTGAATTTGGTTCTGCTGTGCCGTTTATTACTTTGTCATTACTTGTTACATCATTAACTGTCGGTGCATCTGGCGCCGTAGTATCAACAACCGTTGTTGTACTTGGCTCAGATTCATTGCCAGTTTTATCTGTAGCAGTCGCCGTAAACGTCTCGCCACCTTCTAGATTTACTTCTGATGGAATATCTACTATGAAATTACCTGCATCGTCTGCAGTTGTTGATGCTTTTCCACCACCAGGGAATGCAACTGTCACAGTTGAACCAGGTTCTGCTTGACCTGTAACTTGTGTTGCATCTGTATTTACTTCATCTAATGTTGGTGCATCTGGCGCTGTCGCATCTGTTACTGTGATTTGATCAGATACATCACTTGTTTTGCCGTCCTTACTAGCTGTTGAAGTTAATACTGTACCTGCTTCTAAAGGAGTATCAACATTAATTGCTGCACTTGTATCATCTGCTGGAATTGTTACAGTACCTAAAACATTATTATTACTATCTGTTACTGTCACAGTTGAACCTGACGTACCATTTACAACAATTTGTTGATCGTTATCGTCAACAGGATTAATAGATGGTGCTGGTAGTTTAGAATTATCAACAATTTCAAAAGTGTTTACTTCATCATTATCATAATTTGGTGAATCAATTGCAATAGTATAGGTACCTTCTGGTGAATTTGGAATTGACACTGAGAATGTGCCATCTGAATTTACAGTTGTTGTACCAACTGTTGTGCCCTCTGCATTAATTACTTTAGCTGTTTGTGTTGCTGCACCTTCTTTAAGAGGAACAGAACCAGAAACGACTGTGTCTTCTGTTGTAATATCTGCTGCTTGCGGTTTGCCTACAAGTGGTGATGTTTTGTAATTTATAACTTCATCGCCATCATTCTTACCATCGCCATCAGTATCTTCGCTTTCTGCATCAGATAATGATACTTGACGTTCATATCTATCTAATAGACCATCTTTATCATAATCTTGTAGCGCTAGTGTTGAAGTACCTAAAGTATTATTAATTAATGCCCCTTTACTATCCGTTAAATAACCAGCAAATGTGAAGTCTTCTTTTTGTTTTATTGTTTCTCTAATCAAATTACCTTCTGAATCATATTTTGCATCTTTTGTTAAAATGTTATTTACGCTTTGATTCAATTTAAGTACGACTCTAACGCCTACAGTTTCTGGTAATGCATTATTAAATTCGATTAATTTGTTTAAATTGTCACTCGTAATTGTGCCATTACCAACCTCGTCAATGGTTAAGTTAGCAACTTTATTTTTGGCATCATAATTTTTGTCAAAACCCTCTAAGCCTTTATAATCGTATTGATGCAATTCTACACCTTCGATATATGGTAGTAAGTCTTTATCAATTTGATAATTGTATGACCATTGGTTAGCTTTTGTTTTACTATATGAGAAAATACCGTTCTTCATGATTTGTTGGTCAATTAAAATACCACCAAATTCTCCAACATCTTTATTATATGTAGCTGAACCGCTACTTGCTTTAAATGCATTATTATTTTCTGTAGATACATTATTTTCTAAATTAACTAAATCATTATCAGCTTTTGTTAAGAAATAACCACTGCTTTCAGAAGTACGAACAATTTTATTTTCTTTAGAATCTCGAACAAACACCTGATAATTCAATTTATTATTAGATAAATTGCCAGCGTTAGATACGATATTACCAACTGTATCGTCCAATTCTATTTTGCCATTCTTAGCAGTATATTGTGAAAGAATTTCTGCGCCTCCAAATAAACCATCATTTGCACGAATAAAGTTGACTTCCCAAGTATCTGTTAGATTACCATTTTCATCTTTAATTCTTACAAACTCAACGGGTTTATTGCTTCCAGAAGGATTCGCTGAAATTTTAGTGACATGCTCAGCAATAATTGGATCTAATTTCAAATCAATTTTATATCTGTTTCCAGAGTTTGCTCCTGACATGTAACTATGTAGGTCAAATGGAATTATATTACTATTTAATGCGTCATCAGAATCTAATTTACCTGGATCAAATAACATTGAAGCAAATGTATAATCATCTGTGTAACCTAAAGATTTTTGTAGTTCTTCA
This sequence comes from Staphylococcus hsinchuensis, assembly GCF_038789205.1. Taxonomy (NCBI): domain Bacteria; kingdom Bacillati; phylum Bacillota; class Bacilli; order Caryophanales; family Staphylococcaceae; genus Staphylococcus; species Staphylococcus hsinchuensis. The sequence goes on along the minus strand of NZ_CP128356.1, from coordinate 64,418 downwards.
TCTTGGTTAACTGCTGCACGCAATGCTGTTGGTGTAGCCATAGCACGGAACATAGTTCTTTGTGGTGTTGCTAAAGTTTCTGTTTTTTTCTTATTGTTCGCCATTTCAATTAATGACGCTCTTAAAATTTCTGTATTAATTTCTTCATCTGTTGCTTTATCATAGTCAATGTTAGCATTTTCCATGATTTTTTTGGTTTCTGAATCGGACAGTTGACTATTTAAGAAAGATTCAACTGTATCCTTCTTATTTTCTGAAGAAGATAAGTTACTTTCTAATTCAGATTCTTCATTTTTATCAGTTTTATTATTCTTTAATTCTAATTCTTTATTTTTATCAGCTATTTCAGTAGTAGCTTTTTCTTCTTTTGCTACTTCTTCTTGTTGTTTATCTGGCTCTTTAATTGAATTAGATGATTTGTCTGGTTGTTCTTTTTTAGTTTGAGAATCTTCAGAAGATTGTGATGATGTATTCGTTGATTCTTCTTGAGTATTTGAGTCCTCTTTAATGTTATCATCATCTTGTGCAGTATCGTTGTCTTTATTATTTTGTTCTTTGGTAGATGCATCTTCATCTATTGCTGTTTCTGATGTTTCATTTGTGTCTTTTTTAGTTTGAGGAACTTCAGAAGATTGTGATGATGTATTCGTTGATTCTTCTTGAGTATTTGAGTCCTCTTTAATGTTATCATCATCTTGTGCAGTATCGTTGTCTTTATTATTTTGTTCTTTGGTAGATGCATCTTCATCTATTGCTGTTTCTGATGTTTCATTTGTGTCTTTTTTAGTTTGAGGAACTTCAGAAGATTGTGATGATGTATTCGTTGATTCTTCTTGAGTATTTGAGTCCTCTTTAATGTTATCATCATCTTGTGCAGATTTATTTTCCGATGTTTCTTTTGTTTCATCTGTTTTCACACTGTCATTCGTAGATTCAACAGCAGTGTCATTGGAATTTTCTGATTTGTCAACTGTCTGAGCACTATTTTGTACTTGCGCATTGTTGTCATCCTCAGTAGTAACATCTTTTTCTGATTCTTTAATATTTTTTATGTCTAATGCTTCACCTTTGTCTTGGCTCTTAACATCTTCTTTTGTGATCGTATCTAATTCTGCTGCTTGCGCCTCACTTCCAATTCCAAAAACAAGTGTTGCTCCCACAAGCAACGACGCAGTACCCACTGTGAATTTTCTGATAGAGTACTTATTTAACTTATTTGGTAATAAACCTTGTTTATTCCCCATATTTACTCACCCCAAAATAATTTTTTACAACTTTATGATACACTATTGAAAGTTAATATATATCTAATTATGTACATTTCAAAAAATTGAATTAAAGTTGTATCTATATATATAGTACTTAATGCATATAGATAATTCTACCCTATAGATAAAAATAACATAAACTTTAATATTTTTACATTTAGAATAAAGATAGGATCGAATCACTTGTGTAGAGTCTTTCGGTTTTTGTTTATTGCTAAATTTTATACTGCATTGAAATATATGAGAGAAAATAGATTTATAATTTAAGTGAAAATTATAATAATAAAACGAACGTGACAAATATAGAACTCAAACAATTATAAGCAGATCTTATGAAAACACTGATAACTATAAATTTATTAATCCATCTAAAAGAAATATGAAAGAACTGAATAACACTTTTAATTTATTACCTAAAACGTCGTCCTGGAGATACCCAAGAGAGGCTAAATAAATTAAGTGTGACAGTACAGTGTAAAGAACAATTACAATATTCGATGCGTAGTAAAAATATATTTAGTGTAGTTTCAAAAAATGTATAAAAATTAGGTGTTTATAAGGGAGGATTACAATAGATAACAGTATCTAAAAAATTGAGAACAACATTTGGAATTTATATGACAAAGTAATAAAAAAGCAATACTAAAAATTTCATTGTTTCTATCTAAGAATATGGCTATGTAGAAAGAATAAAAACTTCTTTATTATCTTCATCAATTGTGTAAACAACTCTGTGCTGATAGTTCATTTTTATTGAAAAAGGATTAATAGGATTAATTATTCAACATAATTCAACTTATCGGAAGTGAATATGCTTATGTATTTACAAATGATATAATAATAGAGTCGCCTATCTCTCAGGCGTCAATTTGACGTAGAGAGGAGGTGCATACGCGATGTCTGAAATCTTTGTGAACATCATGACCACAGCAGCAAGTGGTTGTCTCGTTGCGCTATTTGCGCATTGGCTACGCAAGCGTAATGACGAATAGGCGACTAGTCACACCAAAAAATCCCCTTACTACGGCCATAGTAAGGGGATTTGGTGCATACATGCCTGATAATCTTTGTTAATTACATTGTAACACTATAATTGGTAGGAATGCAAAATCGCATATCTAAAATTATACATTTTTCTTTTTAAAAGCAAAAATAACTAATGCTAAAAAGATAATAATATAAACAATGTTCCCAATATATAGTTCATGTAACTCTAGTTTAGTCATTTTTTTGAATACTTCGTTATCTAATACTTGTGTACTTAAATTTAACATGTTGATAGGGTTCCATTTTAACCATTCCCATTGAGCAATTGCCGCAAAGAGTATGCCTGAAATAACAGAAGAAGCAAAGTAGAAGACAATTCCTACAGCAATCGAAACACCTGGTGATTTTAAAAGGCAAGAAATTAATAATGTTAAACTCAATATTAACCACATACCAATATAAGTAGCTAAAGCAGTTAACAAGTGCTCTTGTAACAGTGATAAATTGTCACCAGATTGTTTTAAAATATCCATATCAGAAAATAGGATTAATTTTAAACCTAAGCTTATCAAAGTAGTAACAATAAATAATATTAATGAATAAATAAATAAAGCGCTAAATTTACTTAAAATAATACTCATTCTTGAGTAGTTTCTATAAAGTAAGTTCTTAATTGTACCATAGTGGAATTCCATAGTGATTATGGTTGCTGCTTGAATAATCATTAAGAAGAAGATCCAAGAAAATCCTGTATACCCTTGTTTGAACTGTGATTCTGGCTTAAGTATATCTTCATAATTATTACTTAAAACTGCCATAGCAATCATTAGAATAAATATTATAATTGGGATAATAATGGATGATTTCTTTTTAAATATCTTATAAAGTTCTTGATTAATTAAAGTGCCCATTATGATTGTTCCCCCTTTTGATCAATAATATTAAGTAATATATTTTCTAAATCACTTTCATTTGATTGGTTCAATTCTTCCATAGTAGTCTCTTTAATAATTTTACCTTTATCAATAATTAAAATTGAGTCTGTAACTTTTACAAGTTCACTTAAAATATGACTAGATATTAAAAAAGTTACACCTTGATTTTTAAAGTCTATAATCGTCTCTCTCACATTTTTTACGGCTTTTGGATCTAAGCCGTTCATTGGTTCATCTAAAATAACTAATTTAGGATGATTTAAAAGTGCCAGAGCGATACCTAGCTTTTGTTTCATTCCTAATGAATAAGTTTTTGCTTTACTATGTATAAAATCATTCATTTCTAACTTATCAACAATTTGCTGAATATTACTTGTGTCTTTATCTTCATTAATAAGCTTCATATTTTCAAAACCAGTAAGAAATGGATATAATCCAGGATTTTCAATTAAAGCACCTATATCATTACTTTTATTTAAAGTATGTGATTTTAGAGTCCCAGATTGATAGCTGGATAGACCTAAAATAACCTTCATTAATGTTGTCTTTCCTGCACCATTCCCACCTACTAATCCAATAATATCGCCACTGTTTAGTGTGAAAGATACATCTTTTAGAATTTTTTTACTTTTGATATTTTTACTAATTTCGTTCAAAGTTAATAATTCCATAGTATTCCCCCTTTTTGGTTTTGTGACTTATATATCAATATTATCAAACAAACAATTGTAAATATATAGTATTGTGTGATATTGATACTATTTAAATTATAAAAAGTGTATATATTGTCAAAAAGATGGTTCTGTTGCAAAGTTAGAAAAATATAGCTAACTACCATTTTATCATGTCGTTGTTCCCTTAACTGGCTAACATATCCCTAATTTCGTGGCATGGCGAAAATCCGTAGATCTGAAGAGATCTGCGGTTCTTTTTATATAGACCATAAATACATTCAATACCTTTTAAAGTATTCTTTGCCGTATTGATACTTTGATATCTTGTCTTTCTTACTTTAATATGACGGTGATCTTGCTCAATGAGGTTATTCAGATATTTCGATGTACAATGACAGTCAGGTTTAAGTTTAAAAGCTTTAATTACTTTAGCTATTGCTACTTTCGTTGAAGGTGCCTGATCTGTAATTACCTTTTGAGGTTTACCAAATTGTTTAATGAGACGTTTGATAAACGCATATGCTGAATGATTATCTCGTTGCTTACGCAACCAAATATCTAATGTATGTCCCTCTGCATCAATGGCACGATATAAATAGCTCCATTTTCCTTTTATTTTGATGTACGTCTCATCAATACGCCATTTGTAATAAGCTTTTTTATGCTTTTTCTTCCAAATTTGATACAAAATTGGGGCATATTCTTGAACCCAACGGTAGACTGTTGAATGATGAACGTTAACGCCGCGTTCTCTTAGTATTTCAGATATATCACGATAACTAAGCGCGTATCTTAAGTAATAGCCGACGGCTACAGTTATTACATCTTTATTAAATTGCTTATATCTAAAATAATTCATAGAGAACGCTCCTTTTTTGTTAAAATTATACTATAAAATTAACTTTGCAACAGAACCATATTTCAGATATATCACGATAACTCAATGCATATCTCAGATAGTAGCCAACGGCTACAGTGATAACATCCTTGTTAAATTGTTTATATCTGAAATAGTTCATACAGAAGACTCCTTTTTGTTAAAATTATACTATAAATTCAACTTTGCAACAGAACCAATAAGATAAATGAAAAACATTAGATTCATAATTCAATCCCTCAAAATCTACACCCAAAGATTTGAGAAATTGAATTATTGAAGACTTTTTTCAACTTTATATAGATATTTATATCAATTTCTTTTATTATAATTTAACCGTAAAAGCATTTCGCGACGATAAATGTTACAACCGATAAACAAATAGATACAACAATGACAACTATTAATGGTTTGAAAGCACGATCTTTTAAGTCTTTAAAGGAAACATTTAACCCTAATGCAACCATTGCCATCAATAAGCATATAGTCGTGACATTATCGATAATTTGCATAACCATGTGTGGCAATGGCACATAAGTATGGAACAGTGCCATCATGACAAAACCAAGTAAAAAGTAAGGTACATCAATACGTTTTTTTTCGGTCTCGCCCTGTGATTTAAATCTCATAATTAGAATTAAAATAATACTCAAAGGTATTAATAAAAACACACGTCCCAGTTTTCCTAACAATCCAATACTCAAAGCTGCTTGACCTGAGAAATCCGCAGCAAGAATTACATGTGCAATTTCATGTAAACTTGTGCCTGACCAGACCCCAAATACTTCAGGAGATATTGTAAAAACAGAATATATCACAGTATATGCAAGTGAAAATATAGTGCCAATAAGTGCGACAATCCCGATACTAATCGCAGAATCTTTTTCTCTGGACTTTAATATTGGAGATATTGCTGCAATAGCCGCCGCGCCACATACCCCAGTGCCAATACCTAATAATAGCGTGAGGTGTTTATCCCCTTTAATGTATTTATTTAGTAACAACATTAACCCGATACTAAAAAGGATGACTCCAATATCGATTAATAACAAACCGCTACCTTTTCCAATCACATCATAAATATTTAACTTTAATCCATATAATATAATAGCTAATTTCAGTAACCGTTTAGATGAAAATGCGATGCCTAAACGATATGCTTCAGGGTAACCCTTAAAATGTCTATATAGAATCGCAATCAGTATAGCAATTGTTAAAGCACCTATCTTATCTAAAAATGGTAACTTTGAGCCTAATAAACTTATAACTGCGATGATAAATGTGAATAATAAACCATAAATAAAGGCTTTACTTTTTAAGGTCTTCATTTTTTAACTCCTCCTTTATCAAAAGCTTAGCACCGCAAAGTTATAACGTGAAATAAATATTAAGTATATTACTCATAACAATTTTGTTATAATAGAGGGGCTCAAATGTCAGGAGGCCTAGTTAATGGATTCATTAAAAGTTCTAACTGAAGTAGTTAAAACGCAAAGCTTTACTAAGGCTGCAGAAAATTTATATACTTCACAGCCATCAATAAGTCGTGATATTAAACGATTAGAACTGGAATACGATGTAAAAATTTTCGAATTTAGACATTCTAAAATGTCTTTAACGAGTGATGGGGAGAAACTATTTCAATATGCTTTACAGCGTGAGCATTTAGAACAAACCTTAAGACACGATTTGAAAATGCAGCCTGATACGATTTCGGGAGATTTAACGGTAGGGAGTAGTTACACGTATGGCGAATATCGATTGTCACAACATCTTACTGATTTAGCAAAAAAATATCCTGAATTATATATTCATGTGCAATTAAATAATTCTGATACAGTATTACAACATATTAAGAATAACATTATCGATTTAGGTATAATCGAAAAAGAGGTTCAAAGCAATATCATATACAGTAGACGTATTGCTCAAGATGAAATAGTATTAATTCGTAAAAAATCATCATCTCCAAATAAAGCAATATGCTTTATCAGAGAACGTGGATCAGGTACACGCGTTTACCAAGAAAATGCATTATCACAAATGACTTCATCATCCTATTTAGTAGAAATTAATAATACAAATCTAATTAAAAATATGGTCCATGCTGGTAACGGCTTTTCTATTGTTTCTAAATCCACATTAACGCCGTATGATTTAGAAAAACTAGAAGTAACAAACTTAGACATCACACGCTATTTCTATTTAGTCATACATAAAGATAAGTATATTGATACGAAACTTAATGAAGTCATCAAAAATTTGGTTTCATAAATTTTGATTTTTGTATTATTTATTCTAAATTTAATGCACGTTCCAATGACAATCTATTTTATAAATGGCTAAATATCTGTTTAGAAGCCATCCAAGAAAATATAAGCATCTAACTACATTTTTAAAATCTAATTACTCAAAAAATAAAGATAAAGTATAAACTCTCAATATATAACATTCATAATTTACCCTTTAAATTCTTTACAATTAGTATCGAAAATATTAAAACGATACCTTGTAACTAATATCGTATATATCACTTTGCATTCCCACCTGCTATGATGTTATAATGTATTTAACAAAAAGTAGTTCCATTGGAACACCGAACCCCCAACCTACTGGAATAGGTTGGGGGTTCTTTTTGGTGGGCTATGTCGCCTTATTATTTATTGCGGCTGTTTAGCCAAAACGTAAAACCCGCAATTATGCATCCTGAAACAACAGGTGCAATTATACTAACAAAAAGCAGTTCCACTGGTCTCACCTCCTTCCGTCGAATATATCGCCGGAAGTTAAGACGACTCTGTTATTATATCATTTGTGAAAGTGTAAGCATATCTACTTCCGATAAGTCATTTTATGTTATATCTTTGCTTATTTTTATAGTATCAAGACAAGAAGAAAATCGTTTCAAAAACCCTTCTGATTTTTAGAGAAAAACTCTCTTATTTCATCGTCTTTAATAAAATAATATGCCATCTTTCCATCTTTATAAAAATCAAGCACCTCATTTTTATATAAAAGTCTTAAATGATGTGAAGTTGAAGCAACACTCATTTTCAATATCAAAGAAATATCACAAACACACAACTCATCTTCTTTAATCAAAGATAATATGATTTTCAATTTCTTCTCATCACAAATTTTTTCTAAAATGTTAAGTAATTTCTTAGATTTATCATCTTCTAAAAAACTTAAAGCATTGTTAACTTTATCCTCATGTACACAGATCACATCACAAGCATTTTCATAACTCATATAAAATCGCACCCTAAATTAAAATATAAATCCTAAAATTGTTTGAATAGTATCATTTTCAATAATAATAAATAAACCTAAAGCTATATAAATAAAAGCCATAATCCAACGACTAAATTTCTCAACAATTTCTCCAACTCCTGGAATATTAGCTAATTTTTGTGCAGTAAATACCAAGAAGAAAATTAAAATTAAAAAGACAAACAAAGTAATTAATAAATTAGTAACACTTAATGTCACAAAATACGGAACAAATAAACCAATATTATCAGCACCACAACTTGCTATCGTAACAATTGCAACCGTACCAACTAATTTAGACAATCCTTTTTCATTCAATTCTTTTTTAGCTCTCTTTTCTCCTTCACAATCATCATAAATAGCTACTTTAATTCCTAAATAAATCGGTATTAACCCTAATAATCCTAATATCCATTTTTCAGGAACATAATTTAAGACAAAGGCAAAGAATAAACTTACGACAATCAATGCCACAGATCCTACATATTGACCAATATAAATATCTCGATATTCTTTCCTAGTCTTTGCTCTAGCAAAAAATATTAATAAAATTACTAATAAATCAACTGCTGTAGCAATATAAAGAATAGCAGCAGTTACAATAGTCTGAATCATAACTACACCTCATTCAAAAATGTTTTTGAATGTATTATAACTTATGTTTTCAAATAATCATAGGTGCTTTATTTATTTTTATTCACTTTAAATAAAAAAACGTCCCAAGTATACTACATAATAGTACTTAAGACGTTTTAATTTTTATTTAGTTTTTATCTCCTTTAACTTTATCAATCAAATCATTAGCTTTGTCTTTAACATCATCTACTACTTCTTTGGCTTTACCAGAAGCTTTATCTCCTTTGCCTTCTGCTTTTAAATCCTTATTATCAGTAGCATCTCCAATAGTCTCTTTGATATTTCCTTTTGCTTGTTCGAATTTTTCTTCGCTCATTTTCTATTCCTCCTAAATAATCAATATCTACAATGCAATTCTATTATTCAAATGCCCTTTTTAAAAGTAAAATCATATCCCTGTTTTATCCCTTGCCTTAAACCTTGTATTATCCTATGTATACAAAATGATTTATGTATTATTTTCAAATCACACCATAAACCACCCCATAAATCAGGCACATCTGAAGAAACTCAGAATCAAAGGATATTCAATTCCTCGTGACTTTCTTAGTTAAACTCTGTTTAATTAAGATTTTTTATGTTTCATTGTCCAAAGGCGCACTTACATACCAAAATGGTATCGTGCTAAAACCGAAAATCGCGTGTAACATCCCAATACCTTTATTTTGCATTTTAAGGGGGTATTTAGAGCAAACTCTGTGTTTCTTATATGTTTGTTACTCAAGTCCCAATATAAGCATTTAAAACGTAAATATGGGCTTATGACAGAAAAATATAACATCTTAATTTATACATAAAATATACAACGTCAAAAACTTAGGATATTTGCGTAGGATATTTTACATGAGCATAAGGAAATCCAGTACCACTTTAGGTGGTATTCAGCATAGCTGAAGGATTATCTTATGTTCGTCTTGATTAAGTGTTCTTTTTAAAATTATCATAAACGCTGATATAACAATACTTATAGTTAATATTAAATAAGAATTGATCGATACTATAACCTCTAATATTGCATACTATTTACAATTGTTACAAGACCACTTTAAATTGTCTTAATACTATTATTTTTGTTGATTTCATAGGCTTCAGTCGACGTCAATCCTATAAATAGGATTGATTTTTTTACCCAAATCCTATTAATCCTATTACTTTTTAACTTTTTTATTATTCTATAAATATTTCTAAATGCTCTAAAAAGTATCTTAAAATTGCAATAAGAGTATTTAAAATTTAAATAGTTCTTGTGATAAAGTTTTTTTAAAAGTAGTGATTTAAATCGTGAAAATTATAAGTATTATTTTAGGGATTTTAGTTATTCTTTCTTAGTTATTTGCGATGAGAGAATATAGAAAAGGGAACGAAAAGACGGAAAAAGGGAAGTTAGTTATATTACTTGCTTGTTTGTTAACGATTATTATGACTTTAATGCGAATCTTTGATTAGACTATGCATTTGTTTTTATTCACTTTAAATAAAAAAACGTGAAGTAAGAGAACTTGCAACTTACCTCACGTTTTATACCTAAAATATCTTATTCACTCATAATTTGACATTTATTCACATAGCCATTATAAATATAAAATCTCACATCTTTATTACCAATTTTGTACTTATATACTTCACCCCATGCTGAAGTAGGAGAGTAAGAATTTGGTTGGCCATAATTTTGAGTTAAAGTATTTTTATTAATAGATTTTCCATCGAGAGAGAAGAAAACACCATTAGCTTTATTCTCAGATACACCATAAAGTGTTTGATCGTATAAATTTATTCGATTGTCACCGGTTGGATTCTTTGATATTTGATAGCCGTTGATAGTAAAATTATCGTATTTCAATGACTCTTTGAAATTTTTGTCTAATATAAATCCACTTTGGTTCTGTTGCAAAGTTAAAAATCATGTAATATTTATACTGAAAAACGAAAAAAAATTAATACTAACAAAACTCTTTACTGTTAAAACAATATTTGCTTTTATAGTTTTGTATAGATGTGCATATAATTTTAACTTTGCAACAGAACCATCTATTCTATAAAAGAATAGTTCTTATTAAAAATAAGTATTTTAATTTCTGTATGTTTTGTATTACATTAATATTTGTACTTAAAAGAAGGGAGTCAATTATGAATACAAAAGAGCCAAAAACAGTTGTTGTTATTGGCGCTGGTGTTTTAAGCACAACTTTTAGTTCTATGCTTAAAGAGTTAGAACCAAGTTGGAATATAAAACTATATGAACGTTTAGATCGTCCTGGTATCGAAAGTTCAAATGAGCGTCATAATGCTGGAACAGGTCATGCTGCTTTATGTGAATTGAACTATACAGTGAAACAACCTGATGGATCAATTGATATAGAAAAAGCAAAAGAAATTAATGAACAGTTTGAGATTTCAAAACAATTTTGGGGTTATTTAGTTAAAAATAATAGTATTTCTAACCCTAAAGAATTTATTCAACCATTACCTCACATTAGTTTTGTTAGAGGTAAAAATAACGTTCAATTCTTAAAGGATCGTTATCATGCTATGAAGGATTTTCCAATGTTCGACAATATTGAATATACAGAAGATATTGAAGAGATGAGAAAATGGGTTCCATTAATGATGGAGGGTCATAGCTCAAGTGATATTATGGCTGCTAGTAAGATTAACGAAGGTACAGACGTTAACTTTGGAGAGCTTACTCGTAAAATGGCTAAAAATATTGAACAACATCCTAATGCCAATGTCCAATATAATCATGAAGTAATAGACTTTAACCATCGAAAAGATGGTAAATGGGAAGTTAAAGTGCGTCAACGTAACAGCGGTGATGTTCAAACTGAACTTGCTGATTATGTATTTATTGGTGCTGGTGGTGGTGCTATTCCACTATTACAAAAAACTGGAATTCCAGAAAGTAAACATTTGGGCGGATTCCCTATTACAGGACAATTTTTAATTTGTACTAACCCAGACATTATAGCCCAACACGATGCCAAAGTTTACGGTAAAGAGCCACCTGGCACACCACCTATGACAGTACCTCACTTGGATACTCGATATATTGATGGTGAACGTACATTATTATTTGGTCCATTCGCTAGTGTGGGTCCTAAGTTCTTAAAAAATGGTTCTAATTTTGATTTATTTAAATCAATCAAACCATATAATATTACAACATTGTTATCTGCTGCTGCTAAAAACCTACCTTTAATCAAATATTCATTTGATCAAATATTAATGACTAAAGAAGGTTGTATGAATCATTTACGTACATTTTATCCAGAAGCACGTGATGAAGATTGGCAATTATACACTGCAGGCAAACGTGTACAAGTGATTAAAGATACTCCCGAATATGGTAAAGGATTTATTCAATTTGGTACAGAAGTTGTTAATTCTGAAGATCATTCGGTAATAGCTTTATTAGGAGAGTCTCCAGGAGCATCGACTTCAGTATCTGTAGCTTTAGAAGTACTTGAGAAAAACTTCCCTGAATATGAATCTGAATGGACACCTAAAATACAAAAAATGATTCCATCTTATGGTAAATCACTCATTAATGATACTGCGTTAATGAAAAAAATCCGTCAACAGACATCAAAAGATTTAGAATTAAATTACTATCAAAACAATAAGTAGGCTACAATACAATGCTAAAAAAGGAATGTTAAGCGTGAAAAAATTATTAATAGTAACAATTATTAGTACTATTGGTTTTTGTGCACTCAAACGTTACCAAAAACATGTAAACCAAGCACCAAACATAGAATATTAGAGTCAAAATATTTATAAAAATTATTACGTATATTAGTTTTATAAACCCAAATTCAATTTTTAGTGATATTAAAAAGAGGTCTCATATATGAGATCTCTTTTTTCATTGATAGAGTTTTTGGATTCTGTAAGTATAGTACTATAAGGGTTCTGTTGCAAAGTTAATTTTATAGTATAATTTTAACAAAAAAGGAGCGTTCTCTATGAATTATTTTAGATATAAGCAATTTAATAAAGATGTAATAACTGTAGCCGTCGGCTATTACTTAAGATACGCGCTTAGTTATCGTGATATATCTGAAATACTAAGAGAACGCGGCGTTAACGTTCATCATTCAACGATCTACCGTTGGGTTCAAGAATATGCTCCTATTTTGTATCAAATTTGGAAGAAAAAGCATAAAAAAGCTTATTATAAATGGCGCGTTGATGAGACATACATTAAAATAAAAGGAAAATGGTGCTATTTATATCGTGCCATTGATGCAGATGGTCATACATTGGATATTTGGTTACGTAAGAAACGAGATAATCATTCAGCATATGCGTTTATTAAGCGACTTATTAAACAATTTGGTAAACCTCAAATGATAATTACAGACCAGGCACCTTCGACGAAGGTGGCAATGTCTAAGTTGATTAAAGATTTTAAACTTAATCCCGACTGTCATTGTACATCTAAATATCTTAATAACCTCATTGAGCAGGATCACCGTCATATTAAAGTGAGAAAGACGAGATATCAAAGCGTCAATACGGCAAAGAATACACTCAAAGGTATTGAATGTATTTATGGTCTATATAAAAAGAACCGTAGGTCTCTTCAGATCTACGGATTTTCGCCGTGCTACGAAATTAATCACATGTTGGCCAGTTAAGGGAATACTACCATGTTAAAATGATAATTAGTTATATTTTTTCTGACTTTGCAACAGAACCTTTTTAGCGATCTGTTGAGCCTCAGAACGATAACGGATTGGGAATGAAAAAGATCGTTTTGTAAAACATGTCACTTATAATCTTTTACATCTATTATGTATAAAAGTATTACAATCAATTTATTTATTCAAAATTTGATAAATTTTATAAAACAATGGATGTATAGGTTTAATAAAATCTCCAATATATTCTTCAATATGTGCACCAAATCCCTTTTTAAACTGTTGTACTCCATAATCATCAGCATCTTTACTAAAGTCTCCTGTAATTCCATAAAAATTATATCTTGGAATCTGATGATCTAGTGCAAATTGAATCATGTCCCATTGTAATGCGTATGCTCCTTTAAATTGGTAAAAATTAGGGTTTGAACCGCTCGAAAGATAGTAAACTTCATCTTTATTATATATATATAAAGCAGCTGCTAAATCTAAAATATTACCTTCACTATCAATTAAACTTTGTGCTTCTTGAACTTTCTTTTTATTACTTTGAAGTTTTTGTTCTAATTGTTTATGTTGAGATTTACTCTTTTTAGAATTCGGATTTTCTTTGAGCTTATCTTTTATCATTTCCATTGATTTATTTAATTCTACCCTTGTAATTTCAAGTTGTTTTAAATAATTTTGCAAGTTAATATAAGATAACTTAACCATTGAATTTTGTGGATACATTACTTGAGCTTCTTTAAAAAATTTATAAGGGTTCTCTCTATATTTAAAATTATGTCTTTCTTCAGCCATTTTAAACAAACGATAAAACCGTTGTGTCTCAGATATATCTAATGTAATTGTTTCAACTCCCATTTCTAAGGATTTATTGATATTACGTCGTGTTTGATATTCCATATCTTTCCATATAGTATCTTTACTTTTATCTTTTAAATTCAATACAGACAACCAACGAATCTGACTTTTTTGAGAATAACCGACTGTATACCCTTGATGTTTATATCCTAATTTTGAAAGTTGATATATTAAATTTGTATTATTAAAGGAATGTAGTATTTCTCCATTTGTATTTCTAATGTTTTCTAAAATATATGGATCCAATGATGCAAATAATGTTCTGTGCTTTTTCAAATATTTAGTTAATCCTTTAAAAAAGCAATCAACAAGTATTTTATTATTATAGTCAAGAACCGGTCCCTTATGAGAATAAAAATATTTAAATATTTTTAACGCTCTTGCTTCAGATAGTAAACAAGCACCTATGACTTCATCATTATCTTTAACTCCAACCAAATGAACATCATTGTCTTTATTTTTACGAAATCGATATTGATCTATAGATTGCGTGAAATGTACTGGTCTACTATTGATAAAATCTTCATATTCTTTTTCTGTCAAAGTTGTAAAATGCATATAACTATCCTCCTAACTCATGTAACTTTATTATAACAATCGAAAAGTATTTTTCAATTATATTATTGATATAAATTATTTTTTTATATTTTCCTAAAGGGTAAATTGCCCCGAACTTTTTAATATCTTTTTATAAATCTTTTTAAAACCTTTTTAGGCGTCTTTTGATTCTTAGAGACACAGTGGATTTAGAATGTTAAAGGCAACTTTTTGTAACTACAAAGGCAACTTGGTTCTGTTGCAAAGTAAAAAAATATAGCTAACCACTAATTTATCATGTCAGTGTTCGCTTAACTTGCTAGCATGATGCTAATTTCGTGGCATGGCGAAAATCCGTAGATCTGAAGAGACCTGCGGTTCTTTTTATATAGAGCGTAAATACATTCAATACCTTTTAAAGTATTCTTTGCTGTATTGATACTTTGATACCTTGTCTTTCTTACTTTAATATGACGGTGATCTTGCTCAATGAGGTTATTCAGATATTTCGATGTACAATGACAGTCAGGTTTAAGTTTAAAAGCTTTAATTACTTTAGCCATTGCGACCTTCGTTGAAGGTGCCTGATCTGTAATTACCTTTTGAGGTTTACCAAATTGTTTAATGAGACGTTTGATAAACGCATATGCTGAATGATTATCTCGTTGCTTACGCAACCAAATATCTAATGTATGTCCCTCTGCATCAATGGCACGATATAAATAGCTCCATTTTCCTTTTATTTTGATGTACGTCTCATCAATACGCCATTTGTAATAAGCTTTTTTATGCTTTTTCTTCCAAATTTGATACAAAATTGGGGCATATTCTTGAACCCAACGGTAGACCGTTGAATGATGAACGTTTACACCACGTTCACTTAATATTTCAGATATATCATGATAACTCAATGCATATCTTAGATAGTAGCCAACGGCTACAGTGATAACATCCTTGTTAAATTGTTTATATCTGAAATAGTTCATACAGAAGACTCCTTTTTGTTAAAATTATACTATAAATTCAACTTTGCAACAGAACCCAAAATGACAAGAGAATATGTTTTGATTGGACTATTAATTCTCTAATTTCACTCTAGCACATGATAGTGCAGAGAAACATTATTGATTATCATAATTATTTTTTATTTTGCTACGTTAGGTATGATTCTACCGCACTCACTTTGTTCGTTTGCTACAGCATGAATATAAAGGTCGAACTAAAGATTCTGACCTATATTCACGCTAAAAATCCCCTCAAAACCAATATAACTAATTTTAATTATTCTTTATTCTTGAGGTAAATGAATGAAATTGGTCGTATAAGCAATCGAGTGTTTAGGAATGAGCGTACGTTTCTCTAATTCATTATCTTTTGGATCTTTGATGCCATCGCTTTTCACTAATAATATTTCGTACGTATATTCTTTAACAATATACCCCGTAAATGATTCTCCATTATTTAAAACAACTTTTACCTTTTTATGATCAAAGAAAGCATACGCTTGTTTTGGATAATCATAGTTTTTGTAATGTTTTAGCCTCGCTTTTTGTTTATTATTCATCATTTTATCCCCCCTTTATATTAAGAATTTAATAATTGTCCTTTCTTTGCTATATTGCTAGCAGCTACAATATCATTGTTTTGATGTATGAATCCACATTTTGTACACTTAAACTTATTTTTATTAGTTCTGTTGTACTGATTTCTATCATGGCATATTGGACATTCAATAGACGTGAAACTTTCATCAACGATCAGTATTTCGTCATTTTCATTTTTTCGCTGCTTAATCGCAAAATAAGTCAAGTCAAATACCAAACTAGGAAAAGATAAATGGCTTGAACCATGATCACCTAATGCAAAGACGGTTTGAAAACGATTGGACGTTTGTTCTAACATTTCGTTAACTACTTGATTGATGTGGCTTTTAAGTCCTGTTTTCAGTTTAGAATAAGCTTCGCTATTATCATATTGCTTATTAGCAATACGTCTCTCGTATTTTCTAAAAAGATGGAAGAGCGTGTTATGTTTATCGACAAAAACAAAAGATCGATCTATATTTGACGTTGTTAAATAATGGTATTTACCTAAATCGATACCAATAATATGAGCTTTTTCTTGTTTTATATAATCGTTAATCGCTTTGATATGCTTATATTTACAGTTTTCTAGCTTTTCTGGAAAACGTCTATAATAGCTTAAATACCAATTCGGAACTTGAATGACCCTCATATCCTCTTTTGTCATGTGAGGTAAAAAACTTTTAACTAACGAAAAATTCATCGCCTATCATCCCCCCTTTTTTCTTGTATTTTATGTTTTAAATACGTTGAGTGGACTGTTTTCAAAGTTTTTTCTACGCATATTCGTTGAGCGCATTTCTTCTAATTCGGACAAAATAGAGCGCATTAAATATCCTTGCATAGCTTCAACAGTTTCTTGTTTTTTAACCATTATACCTTTGAATCTTTTAAGTACTGTAAATAATTCATCATCCATATCTTCAAGCATATACACTTCACCATACATATCATTAAACGAACGCTTAGCTTTTAAAATAACTGATTTAATGATTTGTATTTCTTTAGCACTAAAGTTATTCATATATCTCTTTGTATCTTCGGGCATTTCCTGAAGTTCTAAATGTTTTAAAGCTTCTTCATCGGATTGTTGTTGTAAATGATTCGTATGATTTGGATGATTAGGTTTTGTAGCTTCTACATTTTCTTCTCTTACATCATTCATATCATTCGTATCACTAGAATCAGTATTACTAATATCAGTGTCATTAAGTTCAGTATCATTAGTGTGCGATTTTCGCATTTCTTGTTGTGCGATTTCAGCATTTCTAGAAATGCGATTTTCGCAATTCTTGAAATGCGAAAATCGCATTTCAGTGTCATGACAAGTCTCATCAATGTTTTCTTCTTGTTTTTTGATTTCATAAACGTCTTCTTTAGTAACTTCAGGATTCATTAAATATAATTTATTAGGTCGTCCTTGCCCACATCTTACTTGTTCTAAAAGATTATTTTTTGATAACTCTTTTTTAATTTTTGTTAATTTACCATCATGACAATTTAATATAGCTTTAAGTTTTTCATTTGTGAAAATGAAAAATATATCGCCATTATCATCAAACCAATTGTTCTTTATTGATAATTCTAATCTGTCTTTTAACAAAGCGTACGCAATTTTAGCATCATTACTTAATTGCATATATTTCTCATTAGTAAAAAACACTTTTGGCAGTTGATAAAATTTTTCTCTATATTGTTGTTGGATATTAAATCTTTCTTCAGTCATAATAAAAAACCTCTTTCCGTATTTTGATTTGGTAAGAGGTAATAAAACGCTTTTATATATATTTGTGTTTATTTACTAG
Source organism: Staphylococcus hsinchuensis (assembly GCF_038789205.1). NCBI lineage: Bacteria > Bacillati > Bacillota > Bacilli > Caryophanales > Staphylococcaceae > Staphylococcus > Staphylococcus hsinchuensis. Next base: position 46,336 of record NZ_CP128356.1, on the reverse strand, counting down.
TTTCAATACTTGCACTAAGTAACAATTCAGTATATAATACAGGTATCAAAACATTGTAGATAAATAAACGTGGGGAACGTTTTATTACCAAACATTTAAGGGCAACTACGACCAATAGTTGCTCTTTTTATTTTGTTATAAATTAATAATAACACTTATATACCTATAGAAACAATTTATTTTGTAACTTTTTATGAGTAACATGTTACATGTAACAAACAACACAAAGAATATATAAGAATGAATTAAGAACAACGAGATTATGTATAAGTTGAAAGAAACAAAGTTTTGCAGTAACATGTTACATGTAACAAACAACACAAAGAATATATAAGAATGAATTAAGAACAACGAGATTATGTATAAGTTGAAAGAAACAAAGTTTTGCAGTAACATGTTACATGTAACAAACAACACAAAGAATATATAAGAATGAATTAAGAACAACGAGATTATGTATAAGTTGAAAGAAACAAAGTTTTGCAGTAACATGTTACATGTAACAAACAACACAAAGAATATATAAGAATGAATTAAGAACAATGAGATTATGTAGGAGGGTTATTTTGAATATAATAACAGTTGGAAATTTTAAAGGTGGCGTAGGTAAAACTACAGTATCTACATTACTTTCTTATATTGCATCTGAAAACTATAACAAAAAGGTTCTTTTAATAGATTTTGATCCTCAAGGTAACGCTACTCAAATTATGAAAAGAACTTATCCAGAATTTAAAGAGGAATCACTTTCATTCATAAATATGCTAAAAAGTGGAAATATAGATGAAAGTATCATTAGATTAACTTCTAATTTATCATTATTGCCCGCTGATTCGTCTTTGGCTAATTTATCCGATATTATTTCAAAAACAGACATTTTGAAAAAAAGATATATTTTAAAAAATGTGGTAGAAAAAATTGAAAAAATTTATGATTTCGATTATGTATTTATAGATGTGCCACCTACTATAAATTCAGATTTTACTAATAATGCTGTTTACGCAAGTAATTATATTTTAATGGTATTTCAAACACAACAATCAGCTTATGAGAGCAGTCTTTCTTTTGTTAATTTTCTAAGAGATAGAAAAAAAGAGTCAGATTTACCATTTGAATTAGTTGGTGCAGTTCCAGTATTAATAAAAAAAAATGGACGAGTAGATAAACAAATATTAGAGATGTCTAAATCTGCGTTTTCTGAAGCATTATTTGAACACCAAATATATCAAAGAGAAAGAATAAAAAAGTTCGCTGCTGATGGGATAAAAGATAAAGATATGCATGATAAAAAAGTCATACATATGTTCAACAAAGTATATGAAGAATTAGTTAGTAGAATTAAATTAATTGAGGAGGAATGAAATGTATGGCTGGATTTTTAGATAATATAGATACTTCGGAAGTGAAATACACAGAGAATTATAGACCTATATCTAAAAGTACAACAATGAGAGTAGATACTGATATTAAGAAAAGGCTAAACCAAATGGCGTTAGATAAAGATACGTCTATAAAATCAATAATTGATAAAGTTTTAGAAGAATTTTTAGAAAATAATAAGTATTAAAAAGTTAATTTATAGTAATTTTTCAAATAAAGAAAATGCTAAAATGCGTCACTATACTAGTGACGCATTTTTTGTAACTTCTGATAATCATCGATTATGTTAATAAATGCAAAATCAAACAGAACTTTTTTAATGTTAGCAACAATTTTTATTACCATTTTCTTTTTTCTCATTATTTTCGTCTTTTTTGTCTGTTTTCTCTTCAATTTCAACTGAACAACATGACTGTTCTTGAGGTTTTAATTTTTTTAATGCGTCTTTGATACCCATTTACTTCACCTCCTTAAATGATTAAGTTAACAACTAGACCAGTAGCAATAGCTACGACTAAAATTGCTATAACAAAAGATATTACAAATTTCTTTTTAAATAATTTCGATAACAATACAACTTCAGGAATACTTGCTCCTGCGCCACCTATAATTAATGGTACGACTGTTCCCAGTGACATACCTTTAGATACTAAAGCTTCAGCTATAGGAAGCATTGTTTCTGGTCTAATATACATAGGTATACCAATAACAGAAGCAATAATAACAGAGATAATACTATCACCACTCGCATATTGTGTTATAAAGGTTTCTGGAATAAATCCATAAATAAATGCCCCAATAAATACACCAATAATTAAATAAGGTAACATTGGATATAGGAAAGCCCAAGCATCATTTAGCGCTTGCTTAACACGAGATCCTGATTTATTAGTGAAAAATCCATCACCTTTGACATTAACGCCTTTATAACTCTCTGCTAAATTCATTTTTGAAAAAACAAGGCCAGTTAAAATGCTGAATATCGCTAATACAACAAAATAAACAACAGCAACTTTCCACCCTAATAAAATCCATAGCATAAATATCATGAGTGGATTCATGAGTGGCGAAGCGATTAAGAAACTCATAGCTGGACCAAACGGAACTTTAGAGTTTAACAAACCTGCAAGTATAGGAATAGTAGAACAAGAACAAAATGGTGTAATAGCACCAAAAATCATTCCTAATACATAGTTGGTTGCTTTATTTGGTTTGCTTAAAAGCTTTTGTATTTTATCTTCTGATACTACTTGTTGAATTAAACTTACAATAAAACTTACAACTATAAATAATGCTAACAATTCAAAAAATAACATTAAAAATGTTTTTATGAATTCTATGATTGAATCTGTCATTAGTATAACTCCTCTGAATTTATTTAATCAACTTTTTTTGATATATAAATTAAAAAAAGTTGATTAATATGATGTGTAAGAAGATAAATCCTATAATATTTTACAGCAAGTATCTTCAGTTAATACAACTTGAATTTGTGCTTCATTGATTTTGTAGTAGTTCCAAGTACCGTATTTTTCAGGTATTAAAATCTGTGCACTTACTAGTTTTTTTAAATGATATGAAATTTTAGATTGTTTTAAATCTAATAACTCCTCTAAGTCGCATACACATAGTGATTTATTAGGGCTTTGACTAATTTGATTAAGTATTTTTAATCTATTTTTGTCAGCAAGTGCATTAAACATGTTTTCATAAAAATCTAATTGTTGATCTTCATTCATATCAGTTTTTGCTTTAATAACTTCCATAAAAAGAGCACCTCTTTTTTATAATATTTGATTAGAGTTTATATTATCTTTATTTCAATTCTTGTATTGCTTGTTTGTAGTTATTTTCTGTTGATTCACCATACTGATGAATATTACCTTTAAAGAACTCCTTCTCCATATATATTGTAGCTTCTTTTAAAGTGACTTCTCTTGATACCATAACAAGATTTAAATAACTTACAAAGTAACCAACAGATAAAGTACTTGCGTGGTTTACTCGCAATCAGGCACACCTCCTTATTGTCTAAATAATTTTATTCCATTTAATATATCAACTTTTTTTGATATATTAAATATAAATCAATATATACATTATTGCAAGATTAAAAAACTATAATTTCACATAAACTTAGACATGCTCCACAGCAATAGTAAAAATATTTTCTTCCTAGCTATATTATTAGAAACTCAAATTAAGTAAAATTTTAAAAATCCAAATCAATACATATACACTAATCTATATAGATGTTAATCTATGGTAGTAAAATAATTAATGAGGTGAGTATAATGTTAAATATTGAAATATACGAAGAAGCTATGTGCTGTTCTACTGGCGTATGTGGTCCAGAACCGGATGAAACACTAATAAAGACGAACCAAATCAATGAATATTTAAAACAAAATCAAATAGAAGTTCAACGTTATAATATGAGTAACAATCCGAATGAATTTATTAAAAATAAAGAAGCTATTCGTTTAATTCAAGAAAAAGGTAATGAAGTTTTACCAATCACTTTTATAGAAGGCAATATAGCTAAAACGGGTACTTATATTACCCAAGAAGAAGCCGATGAAATTATTACGGTTAATCAGATGAGAAATGGAGGATGCTGTGATGGAGATGGATGCTGTTAAATACTTAAATAAATTGAATTTAGATAATGTTGAGTTAACAAAATATTTGTTTTTTACTGGTAAAGGTGGCGTAGGCAAAACGACGATATCAAGTTCTATTGCTTTAAACTTAGCGGAAAATGGAAAGAAAGTAGCTTTAGTAAGTACTGATCCAGCTAGTAATTTACAAGATGTATTTCAAATGGAATTATCTAATAAATTAACTAAATATCAACCTATACCTAATCTCTCTATAGCCAATTTTGACCCGATTGCTGCTGCAGACGATTATAAAGCACAATCTATAGAACCTTATGAGGGTATTCTACCAGAAGATGTGCTTTCTGAGATGAAAGAACAGTTAAGTGGTTCGTGTACAGTTGAAGTAGCAGCGTTTAATGAATTTACAAATTTTTTATCCGATAAAACTTTAGAACAAGAATTTGATTTCATTATATTTGATACAGCTCCAACAGGTCACACCTTGAGAATGCTTGAATTACCTTCTGCATGGACAGATTATTTAAATACAACGAGTAATGACGCTTCTTGCTTAGGTCAATTATCGGGTTTAAATGAAAATAGAGGTAAATATAATTCAGCACTTGAAAAACTACGTAACCAAGACGATACGACCATGATGTTAGTTGCGAAACCTAGCCACTCTTCTATATATGAAATTCAAAGAGCGCAACAAGAATTACAACAACTATCAATTTCTAAATTCAAAGTAATCATTAACAACTATATAGAAGAAAGTCACGGTTTAATTTCGAGTCAGATGAAATCAGAACAAGATAAAAACATTAATCATTTTACTGAATGGTTAAATAACAATCATGCTTATTACGTTCCATATAAAAAGCAGAAAGAAGAAGGTATAGAAAGTTTAACTAATCTATTAAATGATGATAACTTAATTGAAAATGATGACTTTATTGTTGAAGATCATCCGCAATTCAATAAATTAACAGATGAAATTGAAAATAGTAAAGTTCAATATTTATTTACAATGGGAAAAGGTGGCGTTGGTAAAACGACAGTAGCAACGCAATTAGCTACAGCATTATCTAATAAAGGACATCGTGTTCTTTTAGCAACTACTGACCCTACTAAAGAAATTAATGTTGAAACCACAAGTAATTTAAATACTGCTTATATTGATGAAGAACAAGCATTAGAAAAGTATAAAAAAGAAGTACTAGCCACAGTGAATGATGATACACCACAAGACGATATTGATTATATTATGGAAGATTTAAAATCACCTTGTACAGAAGAAATAGCATTTTTCAAAGCCTTTAGTGACATTATGGAGAACCAAGAAGACATGGATTACGTAATTGTAGATACAGCTCCAACAGGCCATACCTTGTTGTTACTTGATTCTAGTGAAAATCACCATAAAGAACTAAAGAAAAAATCAACTCAAACTACCAGTAATGTTGAAACGTTATTACCTAAAATTCAAAATCAAGATTTAACACAGATGATAATCGTAACACTAGCAGAAAAAACACCTTATTTAGAATCTAAACGTTTAGTAGAAGATTTAAATAGAGCCGATATAGGACATAATTGGTGGGTCGTTAATCAATCATTAGTTACGCTAAATCAACGTGATGACCTTTTTAGTAACAAAAAAGAAGATGAATCGATTTGGATAAACAAGATTAAAAATGAAAGTCTTAATAATTACTTTGTCATACCTTATGGAGGGTTAGAATATTGAAAAAAATTGTTATCATTGGTTCAGTTGCTGCCGGTACGAGTGTCGCGGCTAAAGCAAGAAGAAATAGTGAAGATGTTGAAATTACCGTTTTTGATAAAGATAGTGATATTTCGTATTCCGTATGTGGTATCCCCTACTATATAGGCGGTAATGTATCTGATATTGATGAACTCACGCCACGAAATGCTAAATGGTTTAAAGAACGCTTTAATATAGATATTTATACAGAATATGAAGTGAATAAGATAAATGATAGTGATCAAACAATAACAGTTACTAATTTAGTAAATGATGAAAAGATGATTCAAAAATATGACGAATTAGTATTAGCAACAGGTTCATCGCCTAAAGAACTCCCTCAATTAAATAGCGAAGAATATAATAATGTGTTTAAAGTTAAAAATATTAATGATGCCAAAGCAATTTATAATTATATTAATGACCATGATGTTCAGAATATAACAATCGTTGGCGGTGGATTTATTGGTTTAGAGATGTTAGAACAATTATCTAATTACAACACTTCAATTGTTCAACGTAACACTTTTATGCCTCATTTAGACTACGATATGAGTTTTATGATTCAAGAATATATTGAAGATAAAGCTAACGTATATGCCTATAATGAAATTGACATTATTGATTATGATGAGAATCATACGATAAATAGAGTCAGCTTAAAAACTGGCGAATTAATTGATACAGACTTAATCATTATTGGGATTGGTGTCACACCAAATACTAAATTAGCTAAAGAAATTGGTATTAATATTGGAGAATCTGGAGCAATACAAACCAATAAGTATTTGGAAACAAATATTCCTCATATATATGCAATTGGTGATGCAGCAGAAAGTTATAATTTAATTACTGGTAACCCTATATATAGACCGCTAGGTTCTACAGCAAATAAAATGGGACGTATTTTAGGAGATCGATTAACTGGTGGAAATCTAGAACATAAAGGGATTTTAGGAACAGGCATTGTTCGTGTATTTGATATGACAATTGCCCAAACAGGCTTAACTGAAAAAGAAGCTATTGATTTAGATATTGATATTGACGTATTACACAATGTGAAACCGAATCGTCCAGAATATATGCAAGGCCAAGAAATGGTAATTAAAGCTATATTTGATAAAAACAATTCTAAATTACTGGGTGCCCAAATTATTGGGTATGAAGGTGTAGATAAGAGAATAGATGTACTAGCTACTGCTATAACATTTGGTGCCAAAGCAGAAGATTTATTTCATTTAGATTTAGCATATGCACCTCCTTTTTCTACAACTAAAGATCCTGTTATTTATACAGGGATGATTGGTCACAATATTACTCGGGGACGTAAAATTATAACGCCTGAAGAAGTCGTAAAACAAAAAAATGATTTATTGATTTTAGATGTACGTTCTCCAAAGCAATTTGAAGTTGATCATGTTGATGGAGCGATTAACGTCCCATTGAAAACGTTGAGAAGTTATGCAAAAACGTTAGATGAAAATCAAACAATCGTGACTTATTGTAATAAAGGTACTACTGGTAATGCTGCACAAAACGTACTTATTAATTTAGGCTTTAAACAAGTATATAATTTATCAGGTGGCAATAAAAATTATCAACGATATAAAAGATTTCAAGTAGAAAGGGAGAAGAAAAATTGAATTATAATGAGATATCACAATACTTGAAAGTGATTGCTGATAGTAGCCGTCTTGAAATATTAGATTTGTTATCTTGTGGTGAATTATGCGCTTGTGATTTATTAGAGCATTTTTCTTTTTCTCAACCCACATTAAGTCATCATATGAAAGTATTAAAAGACAATAATTTAATTACATCCAGAAAAGATGGTAATAAAAATTTATACAAATTGAATCATGACGTATTGGATGACGTTACATCACGACTGACTCTATTGAGTTCCAGTACTGTCCCATGTATATGTGAAACAGTAGAGAAAGGTGAGTGTTAATGATGACGATATTAGCAATCACAATATTTGTATTAACGTTAATTTTTGTTATATGGCAACCTAAAGGTCTAGATATTGGTATTACTGCATTAATTGGTGCTGTAGTTGCTATAATCACTGGCGTTGTAAGCTTTTCAGACGTACTAGAAGTTACTGGAATTGTTTGGAATGCGACCTTAACTTTTGTTGCAGTTATTCTTATTTCACTCATATTAGATGAAATTGGCTTCTTTGAATGGTCTGCTATACATATGGTGAGAGCATCAAAAGGTAGCGGATTGAAAATGTTTATCTTTATCATGCTATTAGGTTCAGTTGTAGCAGCTTTCTTCGCAAATGATGGAGCAGCTTTAATACTTACTCCTATTGTTTTAGCTATGGTTCGTAGTTTAGGATTTGATAAAAAAGCGATATTTCCATTTATTATTGCTAGTGGTTTTATAGCTGATTCTACATCATTACCGCTCATTGTCAGTAATTTAGTTAATATTGTTTCCGCAGATTATTTCGATATTGGATTTATTGAATACTTCAGTAAAATGATTATACCTAATATATTCTCATTGATCGCAAGTATTCTTGTTTTATGGTTATATTTTAGAAAGTCTATTCCAAAAACATTTAATGCAGTAAACATTAGAGAACCAAGAGAAGCGATTAAAGATAAAAAACTTTTTAACATCTCGTGGATCGTACTTGGTATATTACTCATTGGTTATTTAATAAGTGAGTTTATAAATATTCCAGTATCCATTATTGCTGGTATCATTGCTTTAATATTTGTATTATTAGCGCATAAATCTAAAGCCGTGCATACGAAACAAGTAATTAAAGGTGCGCCATGGAATATTGTTTTATTCTCCATTGGTATGTATCTCGTCGTATTTGGTTTGAAAAACGTGGGCATTACAACACTTCTTGGTGATGTACTAACAAACATTTCAAGTTATGGCTTATTTAGCAGCATTATGGGTATGGGCTTTGTAGCTGCATTCCTATCCTCTATTATGAATAACATGCCAACCGTTTTAATAGATGCGATAGCTATTGGTCAATCGAGTGCTACAGGAATATTAAAAGAAGGTATGATTTATGCGAATATTATCGGATCTGATTTGGGGCCTAAGATAACACCAATTGGTTCGTTAGCCACACTTCTTTGGTTACACGTACTAACTCAAAAAGGTGTCAAGATTTCTTGGGGAACCTATTTTAAGACCGGAATTATTATCACAATCCCTGTTTTATTTGTAACCCTATTAGGTCTATATTTAACACTAATAATTTTTTAAAAGAGAGGTAATAATAAATGGATAAGAAAACAATTTACTTTATATGTACTGGTAATTCTTGTCGTAGTCAAATGGCTGAGGAAGAGAAATACTCGGCGAAGAATGGAATGTTTACTCAGCAGGTATCGAAACGCATGGCGTAAATCCTAAGGCGATAGAAGCTATGAAAGAAGTGGATATTGACATATCAAACCATACTTCTGATTTAATTGATAATAAAATATTAAGACAATCAGACCTAGTTGTTACACTTTGTAGTGATGCTGATGAGAATTGTCCAGTCATCCCGCCTAATGTAAAAAAAGAACATTGGGGCTTTGATGACCCAGCAGGTAAATCTTGGTCAGAATTTCAACGTGTAAGAGATGAAATAGGTCAAAAGATCAAGCAATTTTATGATAATTAAGTTAATATAAAATTCAAAAACAGAGGATAAGCATTGTTATATGTGCTTATCCTCTGTTTTATATAATGATATTTGCTGCTTACCTTTTTCTGTTAGTTCTGCATATATTGTTGTGCCACATATAGGAAAACACCCATTGTAGAATAACTCTATATTTTTTGCTAAATCTTGCCTCGCTATGCTTTCAAGTGCTAATAAAAAATTTTTTCGCTTACATCTAAAGTTTTAAAATCTACACTTTATTCTTCTCTAATCGATAACAGTACATTATACACTAAATCTTGTTTTAACAACGTTCATCACCTCTTATTTATCTAGATGACGATACAAGGTTGCTCTACTTATATTTGTCTGTTCTTTTATCTCATCTAAAGTGTATTTTTTGCTCATATACATCTCAATAGCATCTCTAAGGTTATTATCATCGCGTTTGGGTCTACCCTAATCGAACCATTATCGATGCTAGTAAAACAGTATTTCTGTATGTATGATTAGAGTATTAAAAATGTTCGTTTTTGACACAAAACCTCTTAACTTAATATTAAGAAGTTTTTCTTGGATATTTAAGTCTATAAACTTGTGTTATAATCAATGTATCATAAATATCAAAAATCATGAGTTTTTAGACGATGAGAGACGCGTTTATTTGCATCGAGAATTAGATTTCGTTAATAAGTGCCCATAAAACGATTAAAAGAGGTGGTATTGAAATGGCTAAAATTGGTTATGCACGTGTATCAACACAAGATCAAAGTCTTGATGGACAGATTGATACACTTGAAGACTATGGTTGTGAACGTATCTTTAGCGAGAAAGCAAGTGGTCGTAAAACCAAAAGAACAGAACTTGATAAGTGTTTAGATTATTTGCGTGAAGGAGATATCCTGGTTATCTATAAACTAGATCGTCTTGGACGTACAACGAAGCAATTAATTGAGTTATCTCAATGGTTCGATGAAAACAGCATTGATTTACATATTATAGATATGAACGTATCGACCAAAGATGCAATGGGCAAAATGTTCTTTACCATGATGAGTGCATTTGCGGAACTTGAAGCTAACTTATTAAGTGAACGTACGAAAAAAGGGTTAGAAGCTGCAAGAGCAAGAGGACGAAAAGGCGGAAGACCTTCATTACCAAATCATAAGAAAAGAGAAATTAAATTCTTATATGATGAACAAAAACTTACTGGGGAAGAAATTGCGAAACAAACAGGGGTAAGCAGATCTACAGTTTATCGAGTATTAAAATAGCAACTGTTTTGAATGTGTTTATTACAGGTTCTGTTGCAAAGTAAAAAAATATAGTTAACCACTAATTTATCATGTCAGTGTTCGCTTAACTTGCTAGCATGATGCTAATTTCGTGGCATGGCGAAAATCCGTAGATCTGAAGAGACCTGCGGTTCTTTTTATATAGAGCGTAAATACATTCAATACCTTTTAAAGTATTCTTTGCTGTATTGATACTTTGATACCTTGTCTTTCTTACTTTAATATGACGGTGATCTTGCTCAATGAGGTTATTCAGATATTTCGATGTACAATGACAGTCAGGTTTAAGTTTAAAAGCTTTAATTACTTTAGCCATTGCTACCTTCGTTGAAGGTGCCTGATCTGTAATTACCTTTTGAGGTTTACCAAATTGTTTAATGAGACGTTTGATAAACGCATATGCTGAATGATTATCTCGTTGCTTACGCAACCAAATATCTAATGTATGTCCCTCTGCATCAATGGCACGATATAAATAGCTCCATTTTCCTTTTATTTTGATGTACGTCTCATCAATACGCCATTTGTAATAAGCTTTTTTATGCTTTTTCTTCCAAATTTGATATAAAAGTGGGGCATATTCTTGAACCCAACGGTAGACCGTTGAATGATGAACGTTTACACCACGTTCCCTTAATATTTCAGATATATCACGATAACTCAATGCATATCTTAGATAGTAGCCAACGGCTACAGTGATAACATCTTTGTTAAATTGTTTATATCTGAAATAGTTCATACAGAAGACTCCTTTTTGTTAAAATTATACTATAAATTCAACTTTGCAACAGAACCTTATATATTTTATAATTGGGAATTTAGCATTATTGGGACAATCATTTCCATCAGAAAAAAATAATACTTAATATTAATTAAAATAAATAGAAAGAGGGGACTCAAAAATGAGTTCCCTCTTTCGTTGCCATAACATGCCTTATGGGTAGTTGAAATGTATAGCTTATTCATATTTACTGCTATTCAATATAGAATTCACTCTTTATTAAACATATTTTCAAATGTTTTTGCTTTGATATAGATAAATATTATTATTAGAATTATAGAAACTATTCCAAAATAATATGGTATAAATAATTGAGATACTAATCCAATCAATATTGCTCCTATTGTCATACCTATATACCTTACAAAATTAAAAATCCCTAAAACCTTACCCTTTATATTTTCAAATCTTTGAGATATTAACGTCGATAGCAACGCAGGAACAACACCAACAAAAAACCTAGCACAAAAATAATAAAAGATAAGATTATTAAATTTACAGAGTTAAATATTCCAAATAATAAGGTGAATATAGAAAAGATAATTATAGTACATCTAAGTATCATTAAGCTGTTATATTTTTTGGCTATTTTTTTATAGAACATACTACCTAATATGACACTAACAGTAATCGGTAAAAATAATATACCAGATATGCCTTCACTTATATTATATACATGATTTAGTAATGTAGGTAGATAAACTAATATAGAAAAATAAGTAAAAAATGCTAAAAATCCTAATACCACTAAAGTAATAAAAACTTTATCTGATAAGTATTTTTCATTCACCTTTTCTGTTAATTTCCCTACACCTTTTTCAACATTTGGAATCTTAGTAAAAGTAATAATAAGAAATAATAAGATGGATATAATAAATAAAAAACTAAAGATACCTATATAATCCCATTTGGCACCTATACTACTACCCAAAATGGGCGCTATTGCTGGTGCACACGATAAAAATATCTGGTAATTTGCCATCGCAGATGCTCTGCTATCACCTTCACTTAATTTAGCTAATAGAGTTAAAGTTACAAGTGGAATGATTCCACAACCAATAGCTTGAAATAATCTAGCCGTCGCAAACAAAACAAAATTATTCGTTATAGCACACATTAAGCTAGATATGATAACAATTCCTAAGCCTGTTAAAAGTACTTTTTTTGAATCTCTAGAATCTATACTTTTTCCTAAAACTATCTGCATTATAGCAACTATAAATATAAAACCGCCTACAGTTACATTTATCCAAAATAACGATACATGAAAGTCTTCATGTAATCTTGGAATGATAGGTGTATATATATTTTGAATTAATGAAGCAAAAAATGCTAAAAATCCTAAAACATATAATCTTATGTTACTTTTCACCTCAATCATTTGAATCAACTTCTTCTTTTTTTAACTCATCAACGCTTCTTTTTAGAAATTCAATAATAGTTTCCATTTCTTTTTCATCAAATACTTTCAATACTTCTTCATATTTTTTTACTGCTTTTTTATGTAAATCATCATGTATAAAAGAAAGTTTTTCTCCTCTTTTAGTTAAATTATAATAAACTTCTCTTTTATTTGACTCATTATTCAGTTCAACTACTAATTCTTTAGATAAAAGTTTCTTAATAGATTTTGTGACTGCTGGCTTGGATACGTTTAGTTCTTCGGCAAGAAACTTGTTATTAACTTTTTCATGTTTATCAATGATCTCTATGATATGAAATTGAGTTAAAGATAAATCCATATCCTCATTTTCTTTTCTATATTGTCTTCTTTTATCGGCATTTTCTCTTTCTATAATGAATTGTTGTAACATTAATATGACTTTTTTTTGCATATTCATCTTTTCTCTCTCCTTTATTGTTAACCGGTTAACAATATTATTACTTATCTCCCTTTTTTTGTCAAATGCAATTGCTTACACTATATAATTCTGATATTCTATAAATTGTTAACCAGGTAAATATTAATAGGTTAACAATATGTGGGGAGGGATAACGTGCAAGACTTTAAAGTAGACTTTTTAACAAAAAACTGTAAACAAATCTATCAAAGAAAAAAACATGTCATTTTAGGAATTAGCCCTTTTACAAGTAAGTATAACGAATCCTACATAAGAAAGATTATTCAATGGGCTAATTCAAATTTTGATGATTTCTCTATTTTATTGGCAGGAGAAGAATCTAAAAATCTTTTAGAATGCTTAGGATATTCATCTTCTAAAGCTAATCAAAAAGTACGAAAAGAAATTAAACGGCAAATCAGATTTTGTGAAGATGAAATTATAAAGTGTAATAAAACCATAACTAATAGAATTCATAGGTTTTCTGATTTTAAAAATAATATTTCTTATATTGATATATATAAGACTATTGTAGATCAGTTCAATACAGATTCTAATTTTAAAAACAGTTGTTTAAAAATGTCACTTCAAGCATTACAAAGCAAAGGAAAAAATGTTAATACATCCATAGAAATCACTGATGAAACTTTAGAGTATGCAGCACAATATGTTTTAGCAGAATTACCATTCTTTTTAAATGCTAATCCCATAATTAATACACAAGAAACTTTAATGGCTTATCATGCACCATGGGAATTAGGTACTAATATTATAAATGATCAGTTCAATTTAAAAATGAATGAAAAACAGGGCTATATTATATTAACGGAAAAAGGGGATAATTATGTTAAAAGTGTCTAAAAGTATTTTTGATAAAGAGTATGAAATAAATGGTTCTGTTGCAAAGTTGAATTTATAGTATAATTTTAACAAAAAGGAGTCTTCTGTATGAACTATTTCAGATATAAACAATTTAACAAGGATGTTATCACTGTAGCCGTTGGCTACTATCTGAGATATGCATTGAGTTATCGTGATATATCTGAAATATTAAGGGAACGTGGTGTAAACGTTCATCATTCAACGGTCTACCGTTGGGTTCAAGAATATGCCCCACTTTTATATCAAATTTGGAAGAAAAAGCATAAAAAAGCTTATTACAAATGGCGTATTGATGAGACGTACATCAAAATAAAAGGAAAATGGAGCTATTTATATCGTGCCATTGATGCAGAGGGACATACATTAGATATTTGGTTGCGTAAGCAACGAGATAATCATTCAGCATATGCGTTTATCAAACGTCTCATTAAACAATTTGGTAAACCTCAAAAGGTAATTACAGATCAGGCACCTTCAACGAAGGTAGCAATGGCTAAAGTAATTAAAGCTTTTAAACTTAAACCTGACTGTCATTGTACATCGAAATATCTGAATAACCTCATTGAGCAAGATCACCGTCATATTAAAGTAAGAAAGACAAGGTATCAAAGTATCAATACAGCAAAGAATACTTTAAAAGGTATTGAATGTATTTACGCTCTATATAAAAAGAACCGCAGGTCTCTTCAGATCTACGGATTTTCGCCATGCCACGAAATTAGCATCATGCTAGCAAGTTAAGCGAACACTGACATGATAAATTAGTGGTTAACTATATTTTTTTACTTTGCAACAGAACCTTTATAGGCATTATTATAAGAAGAATAATTTGTAAAATATTAAAGTTTTCTACCAATTATAGTTAAATTATTACTATCATTTGAAAGGGGTGTACCATCAATATCAGAAAAATAATGTTCGATTTGAAATAAGTCACTTATTTCTTTTGAAATAGTATTCTTATCAAAGCATTTCATCCAATCATAAAATTTTTTAATCGTATTATCTTTGAAAATATAAATAGATTTATTTAATATAATATTATCAGAATATTTTTCTAAAGAATAAAGCGCAAGATGTTCTGATGAAGTTATAGGATTATCATGAGAGCGATATTCCCAAATATTTATAGGTGAAAGTTGATTGTAATAGTGAATACTAGGGACATCAAAGATTAAAAGACCATTGTCATCTAAGTGTTTGTAAATATTTTTAAGTAGTTTACGACGATTTTCGTAGGAAAAAGTAGAATAAGTTTGATAAATTATAGTACAAATATTAAATGTACGATTTAATTGGAAAGATAGGATATCATCTTGATAATATTGTACATACCTATTTTTAGAATTTTTAATAGCATATTGTATAGCACTTGTTGAATAATCAATTCCTGTAACATTATATCCTTGGGATGAAAGAGCCACAGCATATAAACCTGGACCGCATCCTAAATCTAAAAGATTTTTATAGTGACTAGAAGGAAATTTATTGCTAATAAATAGTGATACCTTACGAACAAAATCATGCCCCTTACTTCCCCCATAAATTTCCGTCTTGAAATAAGAATTAAATACAAATGAGGAAAATGATGAATCTGTCCAAATATTATTTTTACTATTCTCAAAAGGAGAAGGAGAGTATAAATGTTTTAATAAATTATTCAAAATTTTACCTTCTTTCTATTTTTAAATGTTACTTTTATTTTATAGTAAAAATGATTCATAAACAAAAAAGTAAGTCTAAAAATTGTTATTCTGTTGAATCAATTTATAAATAGTTCCGTTTGAGTTAGAATTGATGTCAGTTTTAATAGAAAACAATTGGCTAATTTCAGATATTATTGATAAACCGGATCCTTTTTTTGTAAGTTCATTGACATTGTATCCGATACCGAACTCCTCAATTATAATCTGTTGTGACAGGTATATGTTTACTGATGGTGTTTTGGAGTGGTGATATATATTAGAAATTATATTATCAAAAAGGCGTTCAAACCATAACTCCTCACCGATCCAAAAAACTTCATTGTGTAAAATATTTATATTTATTTTAATGTTTTTTTTAGAAAACAAATACTGCCATTTTTGAATAGTATTTTCAACAAGTGGAACAATATTAATTTTTTGTTTGAATACATAGAAATCATTAATTTTATTTATTTGTTCCGGTTTTATTTGTGAGGTTAAAGTACTAATATAATCAATTTTTTTATATAAATCATTTACATTTTTTTCATTAATGCTATATTCTTTTGAAATTTGGAATATTTCAAGTTTAAGAGAAGTTAATGGTGTGTTTATATCGTGAGAAAGTTGTTTTAAATAATTTTCTTGTTGACTATTATATTTTTTTAAAGTCAGTTCTTTATACCGTAGCCTATCTATCAAATTATTAATAGATAAGGCTAATGCATTAAATTCACTACTTATTCCGTTATTTGTTTTTAAATGGTGTGGTAAATTATCTTTGTAAGTCAATGTTTGTACAGTGTTTTTAATATTTATTATATTGATACTAATCTTTTTTATGAAGTTAGCTCCATATAAAATTGTTACAATAATCATTAATAACAAAAGAAAATAATTATCAAAAATAATTATTTTATTTTCAAAATTGTTAATATTTTCTGAAAATATTTTTTTATAAATAAAAAAAGAAATATTATTAATTAATATAAAAAATAGGGGAGCGAAGATAGTAGAAATAATAGCAAATATAATATACTTGGTTTTTAATGTCATTTTTATCACTCATTTTCTAAAGTATTCAGTCTATATCCAATACCATAGACATTAGTTATAATTTTAGCATCGTAATCTTTTAGTTTCTCTCGTAACCTTTTTATATAAACTGTTAAAATACCATCTGTGGCTTCTCCCCATGGCCATAGGTAATTAATTATTTGTTCTTTTTGTAAGTTGCGATTTTTATTTTCAAAAAAATAAAAGAAAAGGTCATTTTCTTTTTTGGTTAAAGTTATTTCTGTATTCTCAATAAATATTCTTTTTTCTTGAGAATTTATAGTCAAATGAGAAATTTTATAACTAGGAGGTCCATAGTGAGTTTTTATTATATTATTTATTCGAGCTATTAGTTCTAATGGATCAAAAGGCTTAGATAAATAATCCTCTCCTAGTTCAAGGCTAGATAGTTTTGTATCTATATCGTGACGTGCTGTTAAAAATAAAATTGGAACATTATGTAGCTTTTTAATTTTATTTGAAAGTGTTATCCCATCTTGATAAGGGAGCATAATGTCCATGAGTATTAAATCGTATATTAAAATATCTTCATCTAAATCTTTTCCATCAATTTTTATGGTAACTACAAACCCCTCTTGTTTTAAAATGTTAGCAATATTTTTAGCAATATCTTTATCATCTTCGACTACTAAAATATGCTTGTAAAGCATACATCTCACATCCTATGCATTGAAAATAATTAGTCCTATCACAAGAAAAAATGCATATATAATAAAATATACTAAAGATTTTTTCCATTTAATTTTCTTATTCTTTTCTATATAATGATTTAATACTTCAAACATAAAAGCAATAATTGATAAAAGTAAAAAAAACATAGCAATTAAAATAAATAGTGAAGCAATCATAAAATCCTCCTTACTAACTTATTTTAATAAAAAAAAATTAAAAAGTGATGAATTTGATGAAATTTTAACATAATAGTAAAATATAACTAAAGTCATTTGTTAATATTATAAAGAGATTTGAGGTTAATAAGATGAAATCTAATAATGAATTAGTATATTTATTGAGCAAAATCAAATGGCCAAAATTATTAATTAGTATATCTTTATTTATATCTATTTTAGGAAGTTTAAGTGGTTTGTTAATACCAGTCTTTACTGGAAATGTTGTAGATAATTTGAAAGAAGGAAATGTTAGCACTCAATTTATATTTGCCTTTATTTTCTTGTTTGTATTTAATGCTATTTTAAATGGGATTGGCTTATATATACTTAATAAAGTCGGAGAAATCGTTATATATTCTATTAGAAGTTTGATATGGAAAAAAATTATATATCTAAAGGTAAGTTTTTTCGATAAAAATGAAAGTGGAAATATTATGAGTAGAATAACAGATGATACAAAAGTTATAAACTTTTTCCTATCTTATAAACTTCCTAATTTTTTCCCTTCATTAATAAGTATAATTGGTTCTCTTGTTATGCTTTTTATTTTAGATTGGCAAATGACATTAGTTACTTTAGTTATTTTTCCTATATATGCACTTGTAGTTATTCCATTAGGAAAAGCAATGCAAAAAATATCAATAAATACTCAGAATGAAATAGCTAATTTTACTGGATTACTTGGTAGGGTATTGACTGAAATAAAATTAGTGAAGGTTTCTAGTACTGAAAAAGAAGAGTTGAAAAATGCACACACCAACTTATTACATATTTTTCAATTAGGTTTAAAACAAGCTAAGATTACGTCTGTAATTCAACCCTTATCTAGCTTAATTTTATTACTAACAGTAGGAATTATTTTAGGATTTGGAGGATTAAAAATCTCTAGTGGCAGTATAAGTGCCGGGACATTAGTTACTATGATATTTTATGTTTTTCAAATGAGTATGCCATTAGTAAATGTATCTACACTAGTAACAGATTATAAAAAAGCGGTAGGAGCTAGTAGTAGAATTCATGATATATTAAAAGAGAAAACTGAAGATGTAAAAGATAATGGACTGAGTTTTGAAAAAAATAAGCATCTAATTTTTGATAATGTTACGTTTGCATATAATCAATCTCCAGTTTTAGAAAATGTTAGCTTTACTGCTCGCAATAATTCGACAACAGCAATAGTAGGACCATCTGGGTCAGGTAAATCTACGATTTTTCATCTTATTGAACGGTTTTATAGTGTTCAAAGTGGCGAAATATTATATGGAGATAAAGGAATCGATGAATTCAACCTTAAAAATTGGAGAAAGAATATTGGGTACGTTACACAAAATAATCCAATGATGAATGGCACCATTACTAATAATATTTTATATGGTAATGAAAAAGATATGGAAACAAATGATATAATATATTATTCTAAGATGGCTAATGCACACGAATTTATAAGTGAGTTTGAAGAAAGTTATAATACTTTAGTGGGAGAAAGAGGGGAAAAATTATCTGGAGGACAAAAACAACGAATTGATATTGTTAGAAACTTTATTAAACAACCTAATATTTTACTTTTAGATGAAGCAACCTCTAGTTTGGATAGTGAAAGTGAAAAAAAAATTCAGTCCTCTTTAGAAAAGTTAATGTATAATAGAACGACTATAATTATTGCTCATAGATTATCTACGATTAAAAAAGCGGATCAAATAATATTCTTAGATAAAGGAAAGATAACTGGAATTGGAACCCATGAAAAATTAATAAAGACACATTCTAAATATTCTTCTTTTGTATATAATCAACGATTACGATGACTTTTATATTATTTTAATAATTTGCTATAAACAACTTCAAGGTTATAAGTGAATGGACTTCAATTTGTGCAAGTAAAATAAAAACATTTTCGTTGAATTCATAATACATTATAGATTTTATCAACAAATGGATAAACAATATTACTATAGAAAAGTGTTGAAGAAGTTAAAGTAATTGATTATAAATATAGTTATATTTAGGGATATCGAAAAGTAATTTTAGCATGAGGCAAATATCGTGATAAGAAAGTTAATCACAAAAATAAAAAAATAGTTGTAAGGTAATGAGCATAATTATAGAGTTAAATCTAATGTGTCTAACAAAGCAGGTAGTATATATTACAAAATAAACAATCTATTACAAAAAACTTCAAGAAATAACTCCGTATTGGAGTTATTTATAATAGGTATTAATTATGTACCTTTATATTTCCTATGAAAACCACAAACAATGTAAAAAAATTACACGTAAATAGAGAAATCAAAATCTCTAATAGTATTATAATAGATATTGTCGAAAATTTTAGTAAATTTGAAATTTAACAAAAATTAGCTACTTATCTCCTATAGAATTTAAGAAATTAGTAGCTTAGAAAATAGTATTTTTATTACCTTCCTGTTCTAAATTTTAGTTTGTAATAAAGTGTAAAGATTTAATATGTAATTATCTTGTTTTTTCAATATATATCTTGTTAATTCTGGGTCTTTGCGTATGTTAAAGTATTCATTCATTACTGCAATGCATGCTGCAACTTTCCCAGATGCCAATGAATTACCAGTAGTAAACCTATGACTTCCTTTTTCGGAGGTAGTTAATACCCAATCATCCATAATCATTTTATTATTCATCCATTTTTCTTTTCCATATTTATCTAAAAGTGTAGTATCTCCAGCATATGCTAATACATCTAAGTCTGTTTTACTATAATTTGAATAAGAAGCCAACTGGCCATTAGCATTTGAAGAAGCCACTCCTATTACATTTTTTAATTGAGAGGGGATATCAAATATTGAAGATGACGATTCAAAATGAGTTATATTTTCTTTCTTCACAACAGAATTCAAGAAACTTTTCCTTTTATCAATATTTATACCATCATTGCCTAATGCTCCAATAACAATTACCCCTTTACTTTCAGCATAATCTACAGCTTTTTGAAAGGCTTGTATTTCCAAGTCTCTATTTGATAACATTTCACCATTTTTTTTATGAGGTTCACGGACAATATAAGAACCTAAGCTTAAGTTTATTACATCTACTCCATCATTTGTTGCCCGAATAATAGCTTTCATTATCCAAATATTATCAGCAGATTTTCCACCAAAAATTCTGTACACTTTTATCCCCAAATTTGGAGCTATACTGGTTATATTCCCAGTACCACAAATTTGCCCAGCAACTTGAGTTCCGTGATTTAATTTATCGACCATATAATTAATATTTCCATTTTCATCCGGTTCTTTTCCACGAAAACCATATTTTGGAACCATATTGA
Organism: Staphylococcus hsinchuensis; assembly: GCF_038789205.1. Classification (NCBI taxonomy): domain Bacteria; kingdom Bacillati; phylum Bacillota; class Bacilli; order Caryophanales; family Staphylococcaceae; genus Staphylococcus; species Staphylococcus hsinchuensis. The sequence continues at coordinate 25,199 of NZ_CP128356.1, read as the reverse complement.
CTGTAGATAAGATATTCTCTTTCAAATCTGGATGATCTACATCTATTCCTGAATCAACAAGCGCTACACAATAATCATGACTACCCATACTCATGGAATGAGTATAATAATTATTGGTTGTTTTTTTTACATCCCATTGGATAGATTTTGAATATGGAATGTTATTTTTTTCTGAAATTGAAGTATTTAGGTTTACTATAGATTGAGAATCGCTAATCCTAAACTTAGTATCATAGTAGAATTTTAGTAAATTTGATCTTGTTCCATATACTTGTGTCACAAAAATTTCAGGGATTTCACATATAAGATCTAAATCATAACTAATTAAGTTTTTTTTTGTATATAAATAATCTTTGATATCTTTGTTTAATATTGTAAAATAATTTTTCTTAGAATCATTTTTTTTAGCATTCCAAACATGTAAAATTTTGCACACCTCTTTTGTTATTTAAATTAACAAGTCGTTTATTAACATGTGATCAGGATGTATCAAGTTTAAAAGTTGACCAGTTTTTCCCAAAAATAAAGAATAATTTTCATTAGGATATTCAAAACCAGAAGTCCATTCAAACTCTAAGGTAGCAAAGATTTCTTTCGAGTCATTGAAATCATTATTTAAAGCTTTTAAAACTAGTGAATTACCATGACTACCATGACAAACCGATTGAGAATTACCTGATAATAAATAATTACTTTTTAATTGCTTTTCTAATGTTTTAAGAAGTAAAGAAGGCGATTTTTCACTTTTACCTCGTATTTTATTTCTTGCGAGTACCATACCAGAAATTCCGTTACACCAGACTACAGGAATTTTTTCTTTTTCAATGAAATATATTTTGTTTTCTTTAATCAGTATATTATTTACAACAAATGATATATTAGAATCTTTTATTATATTATTACATTTGGTTAAAGCTAACGCTATTCCACTTAATCCGTGTGCTAATCCAATTGTATAATTTTTCAAATCAAATCTTTCAAGCAATATACTTTTAAGTTCTATAATATATTTATTTAAAAAATCTAAATCATAGTATTCGTAGAAATCAACTAATAAAGATAGTACTCCACTAACACCGCCCAAATAATCTAATGGGGCATTTTTCTCTTCATTAAGATAATTAATATAATCATTCAATAATAATTCTAATTCTTCAGAAAAAGCAACGTTATATTGAAAATATTTATTAATTAAATAAATATATTTGAAATAAGAAAAACGGCCGTGATATATGGAAAAGTTATTTTCATAATCAAGTTTATATAAATTAAAAATTTTTTTATTGAACTTATTGATTACATCTAAATTTAAAAAAGAAGGGTTACATTGGTTATATTCAAGTAATGTTAATATAATTCCGGCTAATCCATAATATAAATCATATGTGATAGGAGCAAATATTGCATTTCCAAAAGAATCATATTTCAAATTTAACAGATGAGGAGATAGTATTTCTTCTTTTAATGAGTTCATTTCGTGTTTCAACGTAGTAATTTCTTTTCTTTTTCTAATAGAATAGTTATTAGAATTATCAATATTTTCTCTGTATGCATCAATTGAATTTTTCATAATTTTGCATTGTTTTTTCATATCTTCAATATTAGCACTTCTTATTTTTTTAGAGACTTTTTCTAGAGAAGATTCTTCAAAGAAGCTTTGAATAATAATATCACCTTGTGCAGAGTACAAGTTTTTAGAATGGATATTAACTTGAAAAGTTGGTACATCCAAATTTAATAAGTTAATTAATTCTATATTAGCTATATCTTCATTATTCTTATATCCTTTGATACTATCAGCTAATAACTCAAATATACCGTCTTCACTTTCTAATTGTTTGAAAAACTCTATATATTTAGCGTATACATATGTTGGTCTTAAGACACTTCTTACATTTAAGTTCATTTGATCAATTAAATTAACTAAATGAAGTTTATTATCTATAGTTATATTGTATGAGTCAGAAAATCCTGCAAGAAAAGAATCTATTCCATTATAGATTTCATGGTAATCTCCATTTTTATCTTGTGGAATATTCATTGATTTTTTTTCTTCGTTAGAGATTTCTTCTATTACGTTTATAGCATCATTGTTTCTGTGTATTGTAGTAGATACAATATTATCCGTATATGATTGATTTGTAGTTCCTCCTAAAAATCGTATGTCATCATTATGATTAGAATAGTCAAATAATAATGTATGTAAAATTGACTCTAAAAATGGGTAAGATGTGTCTGACAACTTCATTTTTTGAATACTTGGCTGTAAAATAGTCTCTAAATCAATAAAAACAGGGTTTTTCCCCTTAGAAATAATATTTTCGTAATGCATATCACTAGCATTTAAAAAATAAAGCACCTGACTTTGTATACCTAGGTCATAGTAATAGTCTTCTATTTCCTTTTGACATTTAACGGGGTCATTTTCTATATACTCTTGCCATCCGTATGTCTCTCTATCTATTATAAATGGTATATACGGCTTAAATTTCAAGAATTTATCATAAAAGTCAAGAATTTCAAAATAAAACAAATCAGGTTTTAAACTTTTTGGTTTATATAATATCTTGTCATCTGTCTCTAAATGAATAATAGCTACAGTTTTACCCTTATTATGAGAATCTCCCATTTCTATTTGTATATTTCGTAACTCACCAACCTCGAGAAAATTAGATAAATCAGCTTTATCATAATGAAAATTTTTTATAATTTCATAAACGTAATCTAAATAAAAAGAAACTCTATTGTTCAATTGTTGAATTAACGGAGAAGAATCACTCAAACTCTTCAAATAATTTTTAATATAAGTATTAATGAGCTGATCAGATTTTGTTGATTTGATTGATTCTTCATATTTCTCTCGATATTCTAAAATTAAGTGTTTCCAAGAGTTCTGTTGAATTAAATTAATCAAATTTTTTTCTATATTTATGTAAAGTGTTTTGTTTATATCTTTTTCATAATTTTTTTTAATATCGGACACTTTTTGTTGGTATATATGTTTATAATATGAATCATAAATATATTTGATAATCTCTTCCATCTATGCTCTCTCCTCAAAAACCCCCCCTAGTCATGAAGGGAGGGCTAATGCTTTTAGTATTTAAAAACGCTCAGAAATTATTTTCCTGGACAAGGTTTAACTACAGATGCACATTTTGTTGTTGGGCAAGCTGCAATTGAAACAGGAACAGTTGGAGTAACTCTTGGTGAAGACTCAGAACCTTTTGAAATTTTTTCGAGATCTTGAATTGTAATTTTTTTCATCAGAAAAACCTCCACATTGTTATTGATTATTAACATATTTACATGTAATATACTACTTAGGGAAGTGATTTTACACTTTAAGAATAACATATTTTCAAAATTTAAACAAATTCAATAAGAGAAGGAGCTGATTTTTAATGAGTAGACAAGAACTAGAACTTTTTGAATCTGCAGGTAACTTCGCTAATGAACTTGAAAATGGTAGTTTAGAAAATATCTTTGGTGGAGATTCACAACCAAGAGAATTCACTAATGATAATGACGGGAAACACAAGTCAATTACTTGGGAATGTTCAGTTTGCCCAACTCACACTTGTTTTGGTTGTTAAAATCTATGGGGGGTACTAAAAGGTTAAACCTTTTAGTACCTTTTCAATATTAATATTAACTTTGAAATATTAATATCTTATTAATAAGGAGAATTTCTAATGAGTAATTTGAAAAATATTATAAGCCAATTTGTTTCAGATACAGATGAGTCGAAATTAAATACTATTACGAAAGAATTTTTTGGGATAAGTTTTGGGGAATTTGAAACAAAGTATTATTTACCCAATAAATCTCCTTTTCAAAAAAAAATTAACTTTGAAAAATATGAAAGATTGGATTTTGACTCATTTCCTTCTCAAAAGGGAATGAATGTAATAACAGACTACATTATTTATTGTAATAACATAAATTACACAACTTATATCGAAAATAATATAGCCAAAAATGTTGAACAAGCTAAAAAAATTAATAATGGTATACTTGATCAACTTTCATTAATGCTTATGAAGTTTACATACAGAACTGTTGTATATGATATAAACAAGAAAAAATCTCAAAATTTATTTCACAGTACTAGTAAAGAAGATCAATTTAAAGAATATTTGAGAAACTTTCAATATAATGAAAATTTAATAGATTTTGTCAAAAATTACCATAGTTTAGTTCAAAATCTTGAAAACTATTTGCTACAACTACATAAAAATATTTTGGAATTTTTCAAGAACTTCTCAAATGATATGTCATTACTTTCAGAAAAATTTGGAATTTCACATAAAAATTTAAAATCTATAAATCTTGCTCAAGGAGATTTACATAATCAAGGTAAGATGGTTATACAATGTAAATACGAAAAAGAATCTATATTTTATAAACCAAGAAATGGTAACATTGATTTATTATTTTCTAATTTATTATCTTTTTTCAATAATAAAACAAATCATGAATTAAAAACTACAGAAAATATAATTAGAAATGGTTATTTTTGGGTTAAAGGCATTAACTATAAAGAGTGTGATGACAAAGATGATGTGTCTAACTTTTATCATGAATTAGGTGTTATACTTGCTTTTTTATATTTATTTGACGCAACAGACTTTCATGCTGATAATCTGATTGCATGTGGGAAACATCCTGTTCTTATAGATTTAGAAAGTCTAATTGGAAATAGGAAACTAAAAAAATTTACTGATGCAACAGATGTTAATAGATATTTATTATCTTCTTCTGTAAAATCTACTGGGATTCTTCCATTTATTTTTGGGGATAATGAGTCTTCTGATGTAAGTGCTATAGGAAAAAAAGGCGAGACTCAATCTTCTATTAAGGTGCCTAAAATGAAAAATATTGGTACTTCAAATATAGAAGTTGTGAGTGAATATATTAATATAGACTCATCTAAAAACCACCCGAAAGTTGAAGGTAAGTATGTTAATTCTGAATTATACACATCCGATATAAAGAGAGGGTTTTCTATTGCCTATGAATTTATTTTAAAAGAAAAGAAAAACATACTAAAATTAATAGACAAAGATTCTACCAATCTTTTCTTACGTCATATAAATAAACCCACAATGTTTTATGCTAATCTAATAAATTTAAGCTATCATCCAATGATAATGCAGAATATAGCGCTCCGTGATTTTTTTATAGCTAGTCAGTTATTTCAAGAAAAAAACAAATTAGTTAATGAAGAATTTAAAGATATGATTCATAGCAATGTACCATATTTTTCCTATAATATTAATAGTAAAACTATAATTCATCATAGCTTAACAAAGTATGAAAATTATTTTAACACTAGTGCTTTTGACAGTATTCAAAAAAAACTCAAGTTTTTGTCTAATGTTGATAAAGAAAAGCAACTAACATTTATAGAAAATTCTATGTTGAGAAGTACTTTGATTAATGAAGATAAAGAACGAAATTATAACATAAAAAATTATGATTTTATTTTGAACTCAAATTCACAAAAAAAATTTAAAAAGGAGTGCTTCGATTCTATTATTAACGAAATTGAGTCTAAAATCACTAATCATCAAATAAAATATAAAAATACTTACAGCTGGAATTCAGGTATGCTCTATGGAACAGGTAGTAAAAAAACATATCATGACATCATTATGACAGAAAATTTATATGATGGATTATGTGGTATGGCTTTTTATTATTATTCCTTATACTTATATTCTGAAAATAATGATTATTTAATTAAAACAGAAAATATAATAAATAATATTAGAAATTACACCATTGAGAATAGTAATTTACCAATCGGTGCGTTTGAAGGAGTTTTCTCTTATGTTTACTTATGCGGTTTACTTTACAAATGCACTTTAAGAACACACTATCTAGACGAATGCATCCGTATAATTAATTTATTTAAAGATAAATTAAATGAAGATAACACAAACGATTTCATTAGTGGTAATGCTGGAATACTTACTGTGCTAATCAATTTATATACTTATATAGAGACAGATGTATACAAAGATATTTTATATGATGCAATTAAAATTTGTGTAAATCGTCTTTACAAGAATAAAGTAGAAATAAGTACTAACAAAATAACTTGGGAATTTGTAAACAATCAACATTTAACAGGTTTTGCTCATGGAAATTCTGGAGTTTGTTATGCATTAAAACTATATTTAGAAAAAATTGAATATTCTTCTAAAATACAACAATTAATAAAAAAAGCAGACAACTTTGAAAAAAGCTTTCGTAAAGGAGATTTGTGGGTAAATCATAATAAAAACGAAGAAGCTCCATTTGCATGGTGTTACGGATCGCCTGGGATATTGTTAAATAAATCAATGAATTATAATGATAAACATGATAATATAAAAATAGTAAAAGAAATACTGGCACAAGGTTTTTCTAGAACGCAATGTTTGTGTCATGGAGATTTAGGAAATGCTATAATTCTCACAAATTTTATAGAGAAAGAAAAGTTGAATCATATACTATATGATATATTACGGGAGAAAACAGTAGAAGACTTACAATGCGGCATAGGTGTGCCAAAAATACAGAATTTTAGTTTGATGACTGGATTATCTGGTATTTCTTATGGGTTAATGTACATGTTAAAAGACAATATTCCCAATATTTTAAGATTAGAAATTTAAAGGATGTGTTACATTTTGATTCAAGTAGAAAATCTTTCAGTTTCCACAAAGCATCAACAAATTTTAAAAAATATTTCTTATACATTTGAAAATGGTAAAGTATACGGACTTCTTGGTCCTAATGGAGCTGGGAAAACAACTCTATTTAAATCTATGATTAATGTAGTAAAGTATTCTGGCAATATTAATAACACATATAGTAGAAATAATATTGGTCATTTAATTGAACATCCAGCTTTTTATGACAATTTAAGCTGCTATGATAATTTAAAACTTCATGCTAGTTATAAAAAAAATCAATCAGATAACATATTACAATTCTTAAAAATGGTGGGACTTCAAGAAGACACATCAAAAAAATTCAAAACTTTATCTATGGGAATGAAACAAAGACTAGGTATAGGAAGAGCTCTGATGGATTATCCTAAAACCATTTTGTTAGATGAACCTTCAAATGGACTTGATCCAAGTGGCATTAGAGATATTAGAGATATTATCTCTAATTATGTAAACACAAATGATCGAACAACTATTATTTCTAGTCATATACTAAAAGAAATTGAAGAATTCACCGATGTTTTTGTATTTATAAACAATGGGAAAATTATAGCTAATATTAAAAATAAGCATGCATTTTATGCTTGTTTAAAATGTGAAGAGTTACCTTTAAACTTTGCAAACAAACAATCATTTCAAGGAGAACTTTCAATAATTTTTGATGGTAATAGCTATCATATTATAGGCGATTATCAATATTTAAGTAATTTAGATAGCAAAGTGAAAAAGTTAAGTTTAGAAGAACTATATTTACAAATCATGACAATCCAAGCCGCAGAGGTGTATTTAAAATGATTACTTTTATAAAAAATGAATTCATAAAAATTAAGAGTGAAAAATTTTTAATAGTTATCCTAATCTTAATGCTAATTCCTTTTGGGATGAATTTTGCAAACTTTGCAATTAATGATAGGAACCTATCATTGTCAGATGGATTCTATTTTAGATTTTATAATCAATATTTTATGCTTCTACCTATTATTAGTTGTATTATCGCTTCATCAGTGTATTATATTGAATATAAAAATAATACATTTACTAATTGGTTTTCATATAGCACTAATATTAACTTACTCTTTTTTTCTAAAGGAATTGTCGCACTGTTACTATCATTATTCTATACTATAATCAATTTAATGATTATTTTAGTTTTTTATATATTCAATGGAGCTGATATATTTGAATTAATAGCAATTACAAGTTCTTTTTTGACAGTAAACTTAATGATAATATTACTTGTTAATTTTTTGAGTATAGCAATAATCAATTTAACTAAAAATATAATTGTTTCAATTGTAAGTGGTATAATTATTTCTATGATATCTATGATATTTTTAGCTGCTCCATTTTCATATATTATTCCAACAACATTTAGTTATAGATTAGGTCTACTATTTATTAATTCTAATCTATATTATCCTAATGTGATGTTCACGATTATGATAGGTTCTCTTGTTTTCATAATATTATTTTTAATTTTATTAGCTATGTCCTATAAATCATTTACTCATAAAAAAATTTGATTTTTTCTAATATTTAATAAAGCAGTATTTTAATACTATCCCCCAATTTCAATTCAAACTGAAATTGGGGGTATAAATAAATTCAACAAAATATTACAGTCTATCTAGTTCAGAAATATTTTGTACTATTAGCAATTTAAATATATTAAAGATTAGATCCTACTATTAAAATTACAACACAAATAATAGCCAATACAGCAAAAACATTAATAGTTGTAGAACTTTTATTCCCATTAGAAAAAAATGGCATTATCCAAAAACCCAATGCTAGCATTGCAAAAAGAAATGCCCCTATACCTACAATTGTCAAAACTATATCCAAGTAAAAAACCTCCTTATAAAATCATAGTATGTTATGATTTTATATATATTTTACTATAATTAAAACCCACTTTACAACAAAATAAACATTAGTTATTTTTGGTTCTGTTGCAAAGTAAAAAAATATAGCTAACCACTAATATATCATGTCAGTGTTCGCTTAACTTGCTAGCATGATGCTAATTTCGTGGCATGGCGAAAATCCGTAGATCTGAAGAGACCTGCGGTTCTTTTTATATAGAGCGTAAATACATTCAATACCTTTTAAAGTATTCTTTGCTGTATTGATACTTTGATACCTTGTCTTTCTTACTTTAATATGACGGTGATTTTGCTCAATGAGGTTATTCAGATATTTCGATGTACAATGACAGTCAGGTTTAAGTTTAAAAGCTTTAATTACTTTAGCCATTGCTACCTTCGTTGAAGGTGCCTGATCTGTAATTACCTTTTGAAGTTTACCAAATTGTTTAATGAGACGTTTGATAAACGCATATGCTGAATGATTATCTCGTTGCTTACGCAAGCAAATATCTAATGTATGTCCCTCTGCATCAATGGCACGATATAAATAGCTCTATTTTCCTTTTATTTTGATGTACGTCTCATCAATACGCCATTTGTAATAAGCTTTTTTATGCTTTTTCTTCCAAATTTGATATAAAATTGGGGCATATTCTTGAACCCAACGGTAGACCGTTGAATGATGAACGTTTACACCACGTTCCCTTAATATTTCAGATATATCACGATAACTCAATGCATATCTTAGATAGTAGCCAACGGCTACAGTGATAACATCCTTGTTAAATTGTTTATATCTGAAATAGTTCATACAGAAGACTCCTTTTTGTTAAAATTATACTATAAATTCAACTTTGCAACAGAACCACTTATTCCATCTATAAAGGGTGCTTAACGCAATCCCTTTACTTTTAGAAATACTTGATAAAGATTGTTCGCCTAGGATAAAAGGTTTTATAATATTGTACTTTTGAGTAGCTTTTTTACGTTTGGCTTCAGAAAAATTAGTTAGATACTTCTCCTTGTTTTTCATCTTCCTTGTCCTCCAATTTATTGAGGTAACGATAAATTGTTGTACGTGAAACATGCCACTGTTCTGCAATTGTCTTAATTGGCGTACCATTATCATAAAGTGTCTTAAGTAGGTTTAAATCTTTTTGATTTAATTTTTCTGGTCTGCCTCCATATCGGCCTCTAGCACGTGCTGCAATTCGGCCAGCTGAAGAACGCTCTAAAATTAAATTACGTTCAAATTCTGCAAATGCTGCGAATAAATGAAATAATAATTGTCCTGTAGAACTTGATTTATCCATCGTTATATTTTCTTCTAAACTATGAAAACTCACGCCTCGTTCGTTAAGTTCATTAACTAATGTGATTAAATCCTCCATGTTACGTCCTAGTCTATCTAGTCTCCAAACAACAATGGTATCTCCTGACCTCGCAAATTCAATTGCTTTATCTAAACCAGGTCTTTTACTTTTTGAACCACTCATATGGTCATTAAATATCTTTTCATAACCATGTGTATTTAATCGATCTTCCTGTAAATTTAAATTTTGTAATCCAGTTGAAACTCTTGCATAACCTATTTTCAAAATACAAACCTCCTATATACACCTTCAGTGTACCATAACTTAATCACAAGATCTTTTTTGAACATAGATTTTTTGTTGGGTTTTTGAACACATAATTCTATGTAATACATACTTATTTAGACATAAAAGAAGAGTGTACAGAAAATGGTTATTTTCTGGACACTCTCATATTTAATAAAATATTTTAAATGTTATTAACAAAACTAATTTAATAAGAGTCAAGCATAGTTTACATATGTATTATGTTTGAAACATATCTCTAATTACTTTTTACTAATATCATTTAAAATGTCTCGCAATTCTTCAATTTCTTTGTTATTTAATTCTTCATTTTTCGCAAAATTCAGCACTAAACTTTTCATGTCCCCTCCATACAGTTTATTAAGAAAGGTTTTAGCAGTTTTCATTTTAATATCGTCTTCTTTAATATTTGATGAGTAAAAATAAATATTCTCTGATTTGTATCGTTTTATAATCTCTTTTTTATATAGTCTTGTGATTAATGTTCTAATCGTTTTATCGCTAACTTCTTTATATTTTTGAATTTCAACTACAATTTCATTAGCTGATACTGATTTTTTATCCCATATTATATTCATAACATCCCATTCAGCCATAGATATTTCAACTTGCTTATTGGCCATTTAAAACACCCATTTCTTTTAATATTTTTTCACTGATTAATTCAGCATTTTTCCCAGACGGCTTTCCATCTGATAAATGTGTAGCAAAATAATACTTATCATGATTTGTAATTACGTAACCTACAAACCACCCATTATTATACTTCCCGTTTACTATACCTGTACCTGTTTTCCCATACAGTTCATACTTTTCATTTTTCTTAATCAATAATGAAGAAGATAATTGATTCTTTGCTTTTTTACTAAAATGGTTATTTTGTTCCATCATATTTTTAAAAACTATTACTTGTTCAAGATTAGATATTTTCAAACTATCTTCCATCCAATAGCTTTTATAACTTCCCAAGTTTTCATTACCATAATTTAATTGCTTGAGTTGAGCCGCAGTATAGTTCTTTGGTATTTGATTACTAATACGTTCGAAGTACCAATTAACTGAATTTTGCATTGCTGTATTTAAATCTTGTTCCTTATTCCAAGACTCGAAAGGATAATGTTTATGATTCCATGACATACGTGAATTTTTATCACTTATGATATGATGGTCAAGTCCAAACATCGCTAAATAAATTTTATAAGTTGAATCAGGAGAATATCTCTTTCTACTTTCTTTTTCATTATAAATATAGTATTTGTCTTTCTTCATGCTGTACATGACGAAAGATCCACTATTTGAACCAAAATTTTTACTTTCATCTAAAATTTGGTGATCGTTCTGTAAGGGCTTTTTATAATTATAATCAGTTATGGATTGCCCCATCAAAAACTGGCTTTGAATTACCATGAGCAAAAAAGTAAAAATACAAATAAAAATTGGAATTAATTTGGACTGTTTTTTCAAATTGGCTTCTTTTATATTAATTAATCTTCTTTTGAGTAATGACTTTTTACCATTAAATGAATGGCTTAATATATTTTTATTAAAAAATGGAATATTTAATACGGAGTCCATAATAGATTCCGCATAAGTTTTAAATTCATTTTTGTTAATATTATTAAGAACAAATCTATCGGCTTCTACTTCATTGTCATGAATTATCTTTCTTTTTACAATATGTATTAATGGATTGTAACTCATAACAATAGAGAAGATATTAAAGATAATTAAATGTAAAGTATCTCTATTTTTAGCATGAGCATATTCATGCAATATTATATATTTTAGTCTTTTGTCAATTACACTTTTAAAATATGAACTAGGAATCAAAATAATATATTTCCCATACCAAAAAGTTATTGGAGATTGAATAGTCTCTGCTTTTCGAATCACAATATTTTTTTTATATTGATGGTTGAAAAGTATCGTATCTATTTTATTTTTTTCATTTTCGTTTAGATAAAGTGACTGTCTCTTTAAATATTTAAGATATAATAAGGATTTCAAAAATTTAAAACTTAAAATAATAACCAAAACTATCCAAATAACTGTGCAGATATTATCAATTGAATCCCAATTAAACTTATGGATATCTGTTGTGAACTCTTGAACAGGTTTGGTGGTATTTATGTTATGGTTCAAGTCGTGTGACCTACTTTCAACTGTGGGCGATTGATTATTCACATTATTAAATTTTATAAAAGAGAATTTAATTGGGATAAAAGGAATTAATCCAGCAAGCACAGTTAGATACCAAACTTTATAATTTAAACTATAATTAAAATAGCGTTTTAATATATACCTAAAAAATACTAACAATAGAAATATAAAACAAAAGCTTACTACGCTCATTATTAGTAATTTAGCCATTTTGACACCTTCTTTCAATTATTTATAATAAACAATTGACACCAATATTACAATTGTAATATTATTAATTTGTAAAAATTACAACTGTAATATTGGAGGGTTTATTTTGAAAAAGTTAATATTTTTAATTGCAATTGCTTTAGTTTTAAGTGCATGTAATTCAAACAGTTCACATGCCAAAGAGTTAAATGATTTAGAAAAAAAATATAATGCTCATATTGGTGTTTATGCTTTAGATACTAAAAGTGGTAAGGAAGTAAAATTTAATTCAGATAAGAGATTTGCCTATGCTTCGACTTCAAAAGCGATAAATAGTGCTATTTTGTTAGAACAAGTACCTTATAATAAGTTAAATAAAAAAATACATATTAACAAAGATGATATAGTTGCTTATTCTCCTATTTTAGAAAAATATGTAGGAAAAGATATCACTTTAAAAGAACTTATTGAGGCTTCAATGGCATATAGTGATAATACAGCAAACAATAAAATTATAAAAGAAATTGGTGGAATCAAAAAAGTTAAACAACGTCTAAAAGAACTAGGAGATAAAGTAACAAATCCAGTTAGATATGAGATAGAATTAAATTACTATTCACCAAAGAGCAAAAAAGATACTTCAACACCTGCTGCTTTCGGTAAGACTTTAAATAAACTTATCGCAAATGGAAAATTAAGCAAAGAAAACAAAAAATTCTTACTTGATTTAATGTTAAATAATAAAAGCGGAGATACTTTAATTAAAGACGGTGTTTCAAAAGACTGTAAGGTTGCTGATAAAAGTGGTCAAGCAATAACATATGCTTCTAGAAATGATGTTGCTTTTGTTTATCCTAAGGGCCAATCTGAACCTATTGTTTTAGTCATTTTTACGAATAAAGACAATAAAAGTGATAAGCCAAATGATAAGTTGATAAGTGAAACCGCCAAGAGTGTAATGAAGGAATTTTAATATTCTAAATGGTTCTGTTGCAAAGTTGAATTTATAATATAATTTTAACAAAAAGGAGTCTTCTGTATGAACTATTTCAGATATAAACAATTTAACAAGGATGTTATCACTGTAGCCGTTGGCTACTATCTAAGATATGCATTGAGCTATCGTGATATATCTGAAATATTAAGAGAACGTGGTGTAAACGTTCATCATTCAACGATCTACCGTTGGGTTCAAGAATATGCCCCAATTTTATATCAAATTTGGAAGAAAAAGCATAAAAAAGCTTATTACAAATGGCGTATTGATGAGACGTATATCAAAATAAAAGGAAAATGGAGCTATTTATATCGTGCCATTGATACAGAGGGACATACATTAGATATTTGGTTGCGTAAGCAACGAGATAATCATTCAGCATATGCGTTTATCAAACGTCTCATTAAACAATTTGGTAAGCCTCAAAAGGTAGTTACAGATCAGGCACCTTCAACGAAGGCAGCAATGGCTAAAATAATTAAAGCTTTTAAACTTAAACCTGACTGTCATTGTACATCGAAATATCTGAATAACCTCATTGAGCAAGATCACCGTCATATTAAAGTAAGAAAGACAAGATATCAAAGTATCAATACGGCAAAGAATACTTTAAAAGGTATTGAATGTATTTACGCTCTATATAAAAAGAACCGTAGGTCTCTTCAGATCTACGGATTTTCCCCATGCCACGAAATTAGCATCATGCTAGCAAGTTAAACGAACACTGACATGATATATTAGTGATTAGCTATATTTTTTACTTTGCAACAGAACCCTTTTTATTTAAAAATCTCAATATTAATAAAATTAAAGCTAAAAAAGGACGAAAGATTGAATGGTTAGAATTTTCTTTTGAACCTGAGAAACGTATTCATTCGAAACGACAATCTAATATGATAAGTACAGGCAAACCAAAACAATATATAAGCCGTGAAATGACGCCACAATGGTTAAAAAATAACACTTATGAACCAACCACATCTAAGACATCTGCGTATACAGAAGAAGAACGTCAAGCGTTTTTACAAAAAATGAAAAAGTAAAGGAGACCCAGTTATTTGATGAAAACTGTAAAGGAAGTTTCTGAACTTTTAGATGTCTCTAAACAAACAATTCATTATCATTTAAAAAGTTTACCTTCAAATTTGAAGGTAAACAAAGTAGGTAACAAATCATTAATAGATGATAATACAATAGATTATCTAAAAACAATTTTAAATAAAAAAACGACAAAAGAATCGACAAACAAAACAGAATCATTAAATAACCAATATAGCAGTTATATCGATAAATACATAGAGCATTTAGAATCAGAAATTCGACAAAAGAATCGACAAATTGACGATTTAACAATTGCATTAAAACAAGAACAATCTTTGAATTTAAATAGCCAAAATATATTAAGTAATACCAAAAAAATAGAAACTGATAATATAGATTCAAAAGAAGATATCATTACTCCAAAAGCATCAAAAAAAAATGAACAAAAACAATCTATCTTTTCTAAACTATTCAAAAAAAAATAATGTATTCACGCCTAAAGGCGTGAATACATTATTTTCTCTAAAAAGAAATTATCACTTGTTAATTATAATATAGTTAATATTTAGCAAGTGAAGTGTGGTTTATCATATGCAAAAATCCCACTACTGTCCAAAGCAAAGTAGGGTTTTTATTTAATATACAAAATACAAAGCATTTCTATATTGACAAAGGATAAAAATCATACTAACTTATGAATATATGAGCATATATTCATAAGTTAGTATGATTTTCTTCGAGTAACAAAACATTAATTGAAATTTTATATTTTTTAACTCTATAGTTATAAAAACAAAAATTCAAATTATAGAAAATATTTTTCATCATTAAAAAGAGGAGGGATTAAATGGAAAACGATCACAATCATAATCATACACATGGCGCGAACAAAAAGACTTTATTAATTAGTTTTATTATTATTACAAGTTACATGATTGTAGAAGGGTTAGGTGGTTTCTTTACTAACAGTCTTGCGTTAATTTCAGATGCTGGTCATATGTTAAGTGATTCTATTTCTTTAGGTATTGCTTTAATTGCATTTACTTTAGGAGCGAAGCAAGCTAATACAAATAAAACTTTTGGCTACAAAAGGTTTGAAATACTAGCAGCTGTACTTAATGGTATTACTTTGATGTTAATAGCTATCTATATTTTTTATGAAGCTATTGAGAGATTTAAAAACCCCCCTGAGGTAGCTTCTACAGGCATGTTAATTATCGCCTTGGTAGGCTTGTTTATTAATATTATTGTGGCTTGGATAATGCTGCGCGGGAGCGATGTAGAAGAAAACTTAAATATGCGTGGAGCATATTTGCATGTAATAAGCGACATGCTTGGATCTATAGGTGCAGTTATAGCAGCCCTTCTCATTATATTTTTTAGATGGGGGTGGGCGGATCCTTTAGCAAGTGTGATTGTAGCAATTTTAGTACTACGTAGCGGCTTTTATGTAACAAAATCAAGTCTTCATGTATTAATGGAGGGAGCACCAAGCAATATAAATACAAAAGACATTATTAAAACTATTAAAAAATTCAAAGAAGTTAAAAATATTCATGACTTTCATGTTTGGTCAGTAACTAGCGGATTAAACGCGTTATCTTGTCATATTGTTGTAGAAGATACAATGACCATTACTGAAAATGAGTTTTTACTTAAACGTATAGAACATGAACTCAATCATCAAAATATTCAACATGTCACAATACAGACTGAAACTTCTAACAATAATCATAGTGAAAAATTGTTTTGTATCGTGAAAGAAGAAGACAGTCAACATCATCATTAAATAAACAGCCATTATTTTTTAATAATGGCTGTTTATTTAATTATTCCAATATATTTAATATATCTTTTTTGTTATTTTCAAATCCCACGTAATATTTAAACAACTTTTTTTTACCCCAAAAAATTTTTTTATAAAAAACAAATAAGGGAACAATTCGGTTGCCTGATATTTTTTTCATTTCTTCTTCTAAGTCCAAATTTTGACTTACATCTTTATGACTATAACTAATCTCTTGAGAGTTTAAATACCTTTTTGATTCTTGGCAATCAGAGCATGTAGGTCTTGTGTAAAGCTCAAGTTGTATATTTTTATCCAAATATATCTCTCCTAATATAAGTTTTAGCATACATTTTATACAAGTGTACCTCTTAAAACAAACTATAAATATTAATTTTTTATATGAAACTTTTGTATTGACTTATACCTACTAGGGGTATAATATAGATTCCAACAAGAGATACCCCGTTAGGGTATATGAGGAGGGGTGAAATTGAACACTACTACTGTTAAAAACAATGACGCATTGCTCAATAGACTCAAAAGATTAGAAGGACAAATGCGCGGTTTACAATCAATGATAGCAGAAGATAGATATTGTATAGATGTACTAGTACAAATAACAGCAATACAATCAGCCCTAAAACAAGTGGGTTTTATAGTAACTGAAGACCATATATCTAATTGTGTAAGTGAAGGTATTAAAAATGGCAACGGAGAAGAAAGTATCAAAGAATTGATGGTTGTATTAAAACAATTTTCAAAATAGGAGGAAAGAAATAATTGAGTGAAAATATTAAAAAAACCTCATTAGGTATCACAGGCATGACATGTGCAGCTTGCTCGAATAAAGTAGAAAAAAATCTAAATAAATTAGATGAAGTTAACGCTAATGTAAATCCTTCTACAGAGAAAGCTACAATTGAATATAACCCCAATGTTACATCATTAGAAGATATTGCAAATACAATTCAAAAAACAGGTTATGGAGTTTTAACCGAAAAAGTGGATCTCGATGTAATGGGAATGACGTGTGCAGCTTGTTCGAATAAAATCGAAAAAGTTTTAAATCGAATCTCAGGTGTAAATAAGGCTACAGTTAATTTAACCACAGAAAGTGCTACTGTAGAATACAACCCTGATATGACGTCTGTAGATGAATTTCAACAACGTATTAAAAACCTAGGGTATGAGGCACAACCTAAAAAAGAAGCATCAGAAAAAAGTTCCCAAAAAGAAAAACAATTAAAACGACAGTTAATTAAATTAGTTGTTTCAGCTGTTTTAGCAGCTCCATTGTTAATGACAATGTTCGTTCATTTATTTGGTATTCAAATACCACATATATTTATGAACCCGTGGTTCCAATTTGTATTAGCAACGCCTGTTCAATTTGTTATTGGTTGGCAATTTTATGTAGGCGCTTATAAAAACCTTCGTAATGGGTCAGCAAATATGGATGTTCTTGTCGCTTTAGGTACAAGCGCAGCCTTCTTTTATAGTATTTATGAATCGATTAAGTGGTTAATTAATACAAATTATGAGCCACACCTATATTTTGAAACAAGTGCTGTATTAATTACTTTAATTCTTTTCGGAAAGTATTTAGAAGCACGTGCTAAAACACAAACAACAAATGCGTTAAGTAAATTGTTGAATTTACAAGCTAAAGAAGCACGTATATTACGCAACGGTGAAGAGACTATGGTTCCTTTAAGTGAGGTAAAAGAAGGAGACTATTTAGTTATCAAACCAGGAGAAAAAATACCAGTAGATGGCAAAATAATTAAAGGTATGACTTCAATTGACGAGTCAATGTTGACAGGTGAATCTATTCCTGTTGAAAAAATGCAAAATGATAATGTTATAGGATCAACAATGAATAAAAATGGAGCAATTACTGTTGAAGCAACAAAAGTTGGTAAAGATACAGCTCTTGCCTCCATTGTTAAAGTTGTCGAAGAAGCGCAAGGTTCTAAAGCGCCAATACAAAGACTAGCAGATATTATTTCTGGATATTTTGTACCTATCGTTGTAGGTATCGCGATTTTCACATTTATTATATGGATTTCATTAGTTCAGCCGGGACAATTTGAACCAGCCTTAGTTGCTGCAATAGCAGTATTAGTTATCGCTTGTCCTTGTGCGTTAGGCTTAGCTACGCCTACTTCTATAATGGTGGGTACCGGAAAAGCTGCTGAAAATGGCATTCTATTTAAAGGTGGAGAACACATTGAAGGTACACACGCTATTAATACAGTTGTTTTAGATAAAACTGGCACTATAACAAATGGCACACCTGAAGTCACTGATTTTAGTGGAGATGATCAAACATTACAATTGTTAGCTAGTGCAGAAAAAGGTTCTGAACACCCACTAGCTGAAGCTATCGTAAGTTATGCTAAAGAAAAATCATTAGAATTTTTAGAAGTAGACCATTTTGAAGCTATACCAGGGCGCGGTATAAATGCAACAATTGATGGTAAAGAACTTTTTGTCGGAAATCGAAAACTAATGAGTGAAAAAGGAATCCAAACTAATGAAGCTGAAACAAATCTCGCTCAATTTGAAAAAGAAGGAAAAACTGCAATGCTTATAAGCGTAGATAACGAATTGAGAGGGGTTGTCGCTGTAGCTGATACAGTTAAAGATACTGCCCAACAAGCTATTCAAAAACTTCATGAATTAGGTATTGAAGTTGCTATGTTAACTGGTGATAACAAACGTACCGCACAAGCAATAGCAAAACAAGTTGGTATAGACACGATTATTGCAGAGGTTTTACCAGAAGAAAAAGCTTCTAAAGTAGCAGAAATTCAATCTGAAGGTAAAAAAGTAGCTATGGTTGGAGATGGTGTCAATGATGCTCCAGCACTAGTTAAAGCAGATATTGGTATTGCCATTGGTACAGGTACAGAAGTTGCAATCGAAGCTGCTGATATAACTATTTTAGGAGGAGACCTTTTATTAATTCCAAAAGCAATAAAAGCAAGTAAATCTACAATTCGTAATATTCGCCAAAATCTATTTTGGGCGTTTGGTTACAATGTTGCAGGTATCCCTATAGCAGCAATTGGTCTGCTAGCACCTTGGGTTGCGGGAGCAGCAATGGCTTTAAGTTCTGTAAGTGTTGTCACAAACGCTTTACGTCTAAAACGTATGAAATTATAAGAATCTTATATTTCTTGAAAGGAGGTGACAACATTGACTAACGAAGTTATTAATGTAGAAGGTATGAGCTGTGACCATTGCAAGCATTCAATTGAAAAAGCATTAAATGGATTAGATGGTGTAACATCTTCAGAAGTAAGCTTGGCGAATGGGAATGTGGAAGTTGAATTTGATGAAAATCAAGTAGCTTTCAACGACTTTAAAGAAGCTATTGAAGATCAAGGTTACGATGTAATTAAATAATTTAAATAGTTGGGCATATCGTTTAATGATATGCCCTTATTAAAAATTAAGGAGGATAAAAATATGAATCATAATCATGAATATCATTCAAACAAACCCGAAATTAAAGCAAATGTTGTATATAGAGATGGTAATATAGAAATTACGTTAGAAGATGAATTTAATAATGCCCCATTATTAGATACTATGCATGAAAAAGAAATGCATTTCGTTTTAGTATCTAATGACATGGAGAAATATTACCACCTACACCCTCAAAAAAAGCATGAAGGTTTATTTATAATTAACCAACAATTAGAGCCAGGAACTTACCAGGCTTTTGTTGATGTTACACCAAAAAACCATGTGTATTCCGTTCATCCTATTGAACTGCAAATTGGAGATAAAATAACCTCTACAACATCTTTAAATTCTGATAAAAATTGGGTAAAAGTTAACAAAGGAGTTCATGTAACTTTAAATTCTATAAGTGCTAAAGAAGATGAACATGTCCCTTTAACTTTCAATACAGAATTAACTCCCCAACCTTATTTAGGAGCTTTAGGACATGTGATTATATTTGATGAGCAATTAACTGATTATATTCATGTTCACCCAGAATCACCTGATTCTACAACCTTTTATGCTCATTTTCCTAAAAAAGGGATGTATAAAATTTGGGCAGAATTTAAATTTAATGATGAAGTGCATAGATTTACTTATAATATTAAAGTTGCATAAATCTATTAGCAAAAGCTTAAAAATCAGTAAATTGTAAAGAGTTATTTAGATAATACAAAACGCTTTATAAAAAATCGAAAATTTAAGATAGAAAGTTGATGAAGAAAGTATCAAAAAATTGTAGTGGTTGTTTATATTGCAACATTCACTGAATTTTTATAGTTAATAACCTATTATTTAAGGAGTAATTTATTGATTAAGTTTGAATATTTTGAGGAGAAAGATTTTGATTTATTAATAAACTGGATAAACTCTCCTGAACTTTTAGTCAAATGGGCAGGTACAGATTTTAATTATCCCCTAGATGAAGAACAATTAAAGGAATATATTAAAGACACAAATAAAGAAAATTCTAGTAAAATAATTTATAAAGTTATCATTGAAGAAAATAATTCAAAAAAAATTATAGGTCATATTGCTTTAAATAATATAGATTTTAAAAATTGTTCCGCCACGTTAAGTAAAGTTTTAGTAGGTGATCCGCAAATGCGTGGCCAAGGATTAGGCCCTAAAATAATAAAGAAATTATTGAAAAAGGCTTTTGAAGATTTGGGACTACACAGAATTGAATTAGGTGTTTTTGCCTTTAATAAATCAGCTATTAAAAGTTACAAAAAGATTGGATTTATAAAAGAAGGAGAAAAAAGAGACTTTAGAAAATTAAATGGAGAATATTATAATTTATGGCAAATGAGTATGTTAGAAAGCGAATGGTCTTGAATAATTTTAAACAAAAATAGTCCTCTTATTTTAATAAGAGGACTATTTTTGTTTATTTAGAGCGTACCACAAGTAGACATATAGATAAATATTTTTTACTTTTTTGTGTCACTTTACTTGTTATATTAGAAATATTCACCTAATAAATGAGAAAAGGAGTACATTTAAAGAGTTTTGTTAGTATTAATTATTTTTCGTTTTTTAGTATAAATATTACATGATTTTTAACTTTGCAACAGAACCAAAAATTTATATTCCTGGCGTAATTTTTGTCTTAATAGACGCATTACTTCTCCTGTTTTATTTAATGAACTAACTACATCGTAAGTCTACGTACCAAATTATTTTCAGGTATACCATCATCACGAGGTTACCTGTTTTCTTATATATTCCCTTAATACACACTATTTTCACCAACATTTTTTCCAAAGTGTTGCATTTTCCAACGACTTAAAACTTTTAATGGTACCCGAACGTGGGTATAACTTGTTACATTATCAAATGTAACATTTTAAATATGCTTAATTTGAGGTATCGGTTTAATGTAATTGCTCACAAATCATCAACATACTACCCATACTTTAAGCGATATAAATTAATGAAATAGGGGGAAATGTCTTGGCAAAGCTATTATACAAACTAGGAAAATTTATAGCTAAGAACAAATGGCTAAGTGTTATAGGATGGCTTGTTATACTAGGTGTCATTATCACGCCATTAATGATAAACTCACCGAAGTTTGACAGTGACATCACTATGAACGGCCTTAAGTCATTAGACACAAACGATAAAATTAGTAAAGAATTTCATCAGGACAGTGAGAAAGCCTCGATGAAAATAGTCTTCCATTCTAATAAGAATGATGGACTCAATAATAAAGATACGAAGAAAGATATTGAAGATGCTTTAGACAATATCAGACAAAATGATGATTATATCCAAAATATCTCTAATCCATATGACAGTGGACAAGTTAACGATGAAGGCGATACCGCTATCGCTAACGTAAGTTATGTAGTTCCACAAACTGGATTAAAAGATTCTTCTAAACATATCATCGACAAAGAATTAAAAGATGTAACTGACAACCACAATGTGCAAATTGAAAAAGCTCAAGGTAGCTCTATGAATGCTGAAATTGGTGGTACATCAGAAATTGTCGGTATCGTCGTAGCATTCGTAATCTTACTTATTACCTTTGGTTCACTTATCGCAGCTGGTATGCCAATTATTAGTGCAATCATCGGTTTAGGTTCAAGTGTTGGTATCATCGCATTATTAACATATATCTTTGATATTCCAAACTTCACGCTTACACTAGCTGTAATGATAGGTTTAGCTGTTGGTATTGACTACTCACTCTTTATTCTATTTAGATTTAAAGAACTTAAGAAAAAAGGTGTCGATACTGTAGAAGCTATCGCAACAGCAGTGGGTACAGCAGGTAGTGCTGTAATATTCGCTGGTCTTACAGTTATGATTGCTGTTTGTGGTTTATCACTTGTAGGAATCGACTTCTTATCGGTTATGGGATTTGCTTCAGCGATTAGTGTGTTATTTGCAGTATTAGCAGCATTAACACTATTACCTGCCCTAATCAGTATCTTCCATAAAAGTATTAAAATTAAAGATAAACCATCTAAAAGTAAAGACCCTAAAGATCATCCTTGGGCAAAATTTATTGTTGGTAAGCCAGTTATCGCTGTTATTGTAAGTTTAATTATTTTAATTTTAGCTGCTATACCAGTCAGTGGCATGCGTTTAGGTATTCCAGATGATAGTTTAAAACCAACTGACTCATCAGAATACAAAGCTTATAAATTGATCTCAGATAATTTTGGCGAAGGTTATAACGGACAAATTGTCATGTTAGTAAATACAAAAGATGGTGGAAGTAAAAGCACTATCGAACGTGACTTAAATAATATGCGTAGTGATGTAGAAGACATTGATAATGTTGATACAGTTTCAAAAGCACAACTAACTGACAACAACAATTACGCATTATTCACAATCATTCCTGAAAAAGGACCGAACTCACAGTCAACAGAAAATCTAGTATATGATTTACGTGATTATCATAGCCAAGCGCAAGAAAAATATGACTATGACACTGAAATTTCAGGACAAAGTGTTATTAACATCGATATGTCAGAAAAACTAAACAACGCTATTCCAGTATTTGCAGGCGTTATCGTTGTATTAGCATTCGTCTTATTAATGATTGTGTTCCGTTCAATCTTAGTTCCATTAAAAGCAGTACTAGGCTTTATCCTTTCATTAATGGCTACATTAGGTTTCACAACATTAGTCATTCAACATGGCTTTATGGGTAGCTTATTTGGTATTGAAAACACAGGACCATTACTCGCATTCCTTCCAGTAGTCACAATTGGATTGTTATTCGGACTTGCCATCGACTACGAGCTCTTCTTAATGACACGTGTACATGAAGAATACAGTAAGACTGGCGACAATGATCATTCAATCCGTGTAGGTATCAAAGAAAGTGGACCTGTTATCGTAGCTGCTGCACTTATTATGTTCAGTGTATTCATCGCATTCGTCTTCCAAGATGACAGTGCAATTAAGTCAATGGGTATCGCATTAGGTTTCGGTGTGTTATTCGACGCATTCGTCGTACGTATGACATTAATTCCAGCATTGACGAAACTCTTTGGTAAAGCTTCATGGTACCTTCCTAAATGGTTAGGTGCAGTATTGCCAAACATTGACGTTGAAGGTAAAGCTTTAGAAGAAGATAATCATCACGACACATCTTCTGAAAAAGGTCATGTCAACGATAAAAATAATGAATACGCTAGACAAGACAAAGATAACTATGTTTATCAAAATGACAAACGTAACCACAATCGCAATTATAATGACGAAGATTATAACCGTTCTGTGCATTTAGATAATCATCATGACCAGCATCATCGCCAACATCATTATGATAATCAACGTGATGATATCGACTATGAATCACTTTATACTCAAGATGGCGACCATACTCATCATGATGAGCGTAATTATAATGATCGACACTATCAAGACAATTACGATAGAAACGATGATTATCATGATTCAAATTTCGATAAAACAACAAACTTATACAAAGAATTAACTGATAGCAATATTGATCAAGATGTATTATTCAAAGCATTAATGTTATACGCTCGTGAAAACAACAAAGGTGTTTACGATAGATATAACCGATCATCTCAACATCGTCATGATGACGAACTTAGAGACTAATATTAAAAAGGAGGAAACACGTTATGTTAAAACGACGTAGTTCGAAATTCTTAGGACTACTAGCCACACTAGCCTTAGCTATAGTGCTAAGTGCTTGTGGTAATAGTGGTAGCGGTAGTGGTTCATCAGACGATAGTCAAACATCACTTGGTAATAAAGAAATCGAAATACCTTATATCGCGAGTGATAATTCAACACCACGTTCACTAGTTATAGCAGAAGTATTGAAAAAAGCAGGTTATGATGTAACAACTACACCAGTAACAGCAAGTGGCCCGTTATATACTGCTGTATCAGAGAATTCTGATTCATTCCATGCATCAGGTATCTTCCCTACTACTGATAAAAGTTACTACGATAAGTTCAAAAGTAAATTAACAATTTATGATGATAAACATTTAATTGATAACGCAAAAGTAGGCTTAGCCGTACCTAAGTACGTGCAAGATGTCGACTCAATTAGTGACTTAAAAAACAGTGACTTCGGAAAATCTGTAGATTGGACAATTCAAGGCACAGACGCACGTAATGGCGTTATGCAAGAAACTAAAGATGAACTTGATAGTGACAACTTGGATAAATATAGCTTGAAAGAAAGTTCTGACCAAGACCAATTCAAGAAAATTCAATCTGCTTTTAAACAACAAGAACCTATCGTCTTCACATCAATGGAACCTAGTTGGTTCTCTAAAGAATTAGACGTTA
>NZ_CP128355.1:2100000-2196954 GCF_038789205.1 Staphylococcus hsinchuensis | reverse complement strand
GCATGGAAGGGCCATCGCTCAACGGATAAAAGCTACCCCGGGGATAACAGGCTTATCTCCCCCAAGAGTTCACATCGACGGGGAGGTTTGGCACCTCGATGTCGGCTCATCGCATCCTGGGGCTGTAGTCGGTCCCAAGGGTTGGGCTGTTCGCCCATTAAAGCGGTACGCGAGCTGGGTTCAGAACGTCGTGAGACAGTTCGGTCCCTATCCGTCGTGGGCGTAGGAAATTTGAGAGGAGCTGTCCTTAGTACGAGAGGACCGGGATGGACATACCTCTGGTGTACCAGTTGTCGTGCCAACGGCATCGCTGGGTAGCTATGTATGGACGGGATAAGTGCTGAAAGCATCTAAGCATGAAGCCCCCCTCAAGATGAGATTTCCCAACTTCGGTTATAAGATCCCTCAAAGATGATGAGGTTAATAGGTTCGAGGTGGAAGCGTAGCGATACGTGGAGCTGACGAATACTAATCGATCGAAGACTTAATCAATTTTAAACGTTTTGTTTGGTTTCATTCATTTTACTTATTATCTAGTTTTGAATGTATAATTTCATACAGTTCATTGTCTGGTGACAATGGCAAGGAGGTCACACCTGTTCCCATGCCGAACACAGAAGTTAAGCTCCTTAGCGCCGATGGTAGTCGGACTTACGTTCCGCAAGAGTAGGACGTTGCCAGGCAATAACCCAAAGAGACCAAAAGGTCTCTTTTTTTATATCCAAACGGCGCTAATCAGTGCCGCAGGCACAAAAGGAGCTTAACTTCTAACTTGCATTGTCCCTGATAGAAGAAAGCGTTTGAAGCTGACGAATTGAGTGAAAGACGCAAAGAGCTTACAAGAGGTAAGCGAATAAGGAAAGAACGAAAATGAGGAAAGATGCGAGCGCTTGCCTTCGTAATCAGGAAGGTTCTCCTTAGCGTCGATGGTAGCCGACTTACGTTCCGCAAGAGTAGGATGTTGCCAGGCATTTGATTAATCCACAGTAGTCAATGGAAGAAACCGTAAGTTTCTTTGATAAAAAAATGTAAGTGCATGAGCAGTAGACACACTTGCATAAGTATCACTAATTTCAATAAATTGAAAAGTGATACTTTAAGTTTCTTTGATATAAAAAAGCAAGTGCATGAGCACTTGCATAATTTAATAATATTTATTTAAAGGTTCGCAAGTGTAGAAACACTTGCATAAGTCGCACTAAGCCCAAGTTGTCTTGGGCGAGTGCGACTAAATAAGTAACGAATAGAGCATTTTATTTTCATTAATATAAATATTTGAAGCATCGAACTCATCGACGTTTGCTTTTAAGTTATTTAAGTCAGCATGATCATTGAGTTGGATACCAATAATGACTGTACCCGTATTTTGTGAAGACTTTTTAAGGTATTCGAATTTTGTAATATCATCTTTAGGGCCAAGCACGTCATTAACAAATTCTCTCAATGCACCTGGACGTTGAGGGAAGTTCAATATGAAGTAATGTTTCATTTCTTCATATAATAATGAGCGTTCTTCAATTTCTTTCATGCGTTTGATGTCGTTATTACCACCACTCACGATACAAACTACGTTCTTACCTTTGATTTGTGATTTGTATTGTTCTAGTGCACTCACACTTAAAGCACCAGCAGGTTCTGCGATAATCGCTTGTTTTGAATACATATCTAAAATAGTTGTACATACTGCACCTTCATGTACTTGAACATAATCATCGACAACATCGTTAGCAATATTAAATGTTAATTCTCCAACGCGTGCAACAGATGCTCCATCAACAAATTTATCAATTTCTGGTAAGGTCACAATTTGTTGTTCTTGTATCACAGAAGTATACATACTACTTGCACCAGCAGGTTCTACACCGATGATTGAGGTTTGAGGTGAATGTGTCTTAAAGTAAGTACCTACACCTGAAATTAAACCACCACCACCAATTGCTGCAAATAAATAATCAAATTGAACATTGTCAGATTTAGCTTGTTCTATCATTTCTTTCGCTATTGTGCCTTGTCCAGCAATGGTATAAATGTTATTATATGGATCGATAAAATTCATCTTTTGTTCTTCTGTGTAAACCAAGGCTTCTTTTAAACAATCATCAAATGTATCTCCTGTTAATATGACTTTAACATTTTCTCCACCAAAAAATTTAACTTGATTAATTTTTTGTAATGGGGTAGTTACAGGCATGAAAATAACAGCTTGGAGATTAAGTTCGCTTGCGGTATAAGCTACACCTTGTGCATGGTTACCAGCACTTGCACAAGTGACCCCGTTTTGTCTATCTGCTTCATTCAAAGCGATAATAGCGTTGTAAGCACCTCTTAATTTAAAGGAACGAACCCATTGCATATCTTCACGTTTCAAATAGACATTACAGTCGTATTTATGAGATAGATATAGATCTTTTTGTAAGGGCGTTTCCTTCACTACATCTTTTAATTGTAAAAAAGCTTCATCGATTTCTTTTGAAGAAACTGTTGTGTTCATAGTCATTATTGTTCCACACCTTTGTAAATTAATTTTGCATGAATGAATGATTCTTTTCGAATGATTTGATTTTATCTTCATATTCTAACGTCACAGCGATATCATCTAGTCCTTGAATCAATTTGTTTTTCCATGTTTCATCGATATCAAATTTATAGCTGTGTTCGTCAGTAAAAACAGTTTGATTAGGTAAATCTACTGTAATTGATTTAGCTTGTGCTAAATATTCTCGAACATGATTATCTAACACGATTGGAAGCATTGCATTTTTAGTGCAATTCATGTAGAAGATATCACTAAAGCTACCCGCAATGATGATGTCAAAGCCGTAATCTTTTAATGCCCAAGCTGCGTGTTCACGGCTAGAACCACAACCAAAGTTATCGCCTGTAATCAATATTGTCGCATCTCTATACTCTGGTTTATTCGGATTAAATTCTGGATTATCAGTGCCATCTTCCAAATAGCGCCATTCATCGAAAGCGAATGGTCCAAACCCTGATTTCGAAATACGTTTTAAATGGACTTTAGGAATAATTTGGTCTGTATCAATATTATCGTGAAATAGGGGGACAACTTTACCTGTATAAGTTGTAATTGGTTTAATTTCCATATTAAACGACCACCTTTCTCACATCTACAAATCGACCATTGATAGCGGCTGCGGCAGCCATTGCTGGCGATACGAGGTGTGTTCTCGCACCTTTACCTTGTCGACCTTCGAAGTTACGATTACTTGTTGAGGCACAATGGACACCCGCTGGAACTTGGTCTGGGTTCATACCGAGACACATAGAACAGCCAGGTTCACGCCAATCGAATCCTGCCTCTTTGAATATTTGATCGAGTCCCAGTTTTTCTGCTTCGATTTTAACTGTTCGTGAACCAGGAACGACGATGGCAGTAATATTTGGATTAACTGTTTGACCTTTTACGATATGACTTGCTTCGATAAGATCTGATAAGCGCGCGTTTGTACATGAACCTAAGAAGACGTAACCAAGATCAATGTCCTCAGCTTTTTGTCCTGGTTTAAGCCCCATATAATCATAAGCACGTTGGTCATTCACATTTTGAATTTCTGGGAAAGGTGTATTAAAGTTCACACCCATTTCAAGACTCGTGCCCCAAGTAACTTGTGGCTCCAAATCTGAGACATCCATTGTAATGACTTTATCAAATGTAGCATTATCATCAGTATAAAGTTCGCGCCATTCAGAAAGTGATTGTTCAAAGTTTGTCGCGTATGGACGACCTTTAACATATTCAAATGTTGTTTCATCTGGTTGCATCATGCCATATTTTGCGCCTGCTTCAATAGCCATATTACATATCGTCATACGTTCTTCCATTGAAAGATTTCGAATTGTTTCACCTGCGAATTCTAAGGCGTAACCTGTACCGAAATCAACGCCATACTGGTTAATTAAATAAAGGATAATGTCTTTAGCATAGACACCTTTAGGTAATTGGCCAGATACTTCAATTTTTAAGTTTTTCGGTTTTGTTTGCCATAGACATTGCGTCGCGAATACGTGCTCAACTTCACTCGTTCCGATACCAAAAGCAATTGCACCGAATGCACCATGTGTAGCTGTGTGCGAATCTCCACAGACGATGGTCTTACCAGGTTGGGTTAATCCTGTTTCAGGACCAACCATATGCACGATACCTTGTTCATCGGATCCCATATCGAAAATACTAACTCCAAAATCTTTAGCATTTTTTTGAAGAGTGGTAATTTGTTTATTCGCAATTTCATCTTTAATATTAAAAATGTCAGTTGTCGGTACATTATGATCTAAAGTTGCGAAAGTTAGGTCCTGTCTACGCAATTGTCGATTCTGAATTCTAAGTCCTTCAAAAGCTTGAGTAGATGTAACTTCATGTATCAAATGTAAATCGATATATAATAATTGAGGGTCACCTTCTTTACCAGTAATCACATGTTGATTCCATACTTTATCAAATAGTGTTTTCCCCATTCGACATCTCCTCCTTTATAGTTTGTCTTTTATAATTTTAAAGATTTCAGAAGTACGGTAAGCACCATTTAAATCTTTAGTTGTATAACCTTGTTCAATACATTGATAGATAATTGTTTCTAATTGTTCAGCTGCATGTGATTGATCTAAACTTTCTCGCAGACACATCACGAGTGATAATAACATTCCGTATGGGTTAGCTATATCTTGGTTGGCAATATCTGGAGCAGAACCATGTATTGGTTCATATAATCTTGGTCCTTGAGAACTGAAACTTGCGGAAGGTGATAAACCTAATGAACCAGGTATTACTGATGCTTCATCACTTAAAATATCACCAAACAAGTTTTCAGTAACAATGACATCAAATTGAGCTGGATTGGTAATCAGATGCATGGCACACGCATCGACGAGTAAGTGATTCACTTCAACGTCTGGATAATCACTAGCGATATCATTAATGACTGAACGCCAAAGTTTGCTTGAAGATAGCACATTTTCTTTATCGACTGATGTTAGCTTTTTAGTTCTTTTTTGTGCTAGCTCAAAAGCGATACGTGCAATACGTTCTATTTCAGAGCGTTGATAGGTTAAAGAATCTAACGCCGACGTTTCATCCCATCGTTTAGGTTCACCGAAGTAAATACCTCCAGTTAATTCACGTACAATGATTAGATCTGTACCTGTCACACGCGATTCTTTGATAGGCGATAGGTGGCTCGTACTTTTTGTTACTTTCGTTGGGCGTATATTGGCAAATAATTCTAACGATTTTCTTAAAGAAAGTAGTCCTTGTTCAGGTCTGAGTTTAGAATCTGCCCATTTTGGTCCACCAACAGCACCTAATAATATGGCATCTGCGCGTTCACATGCAGATAAAGTGTTATCTGGGAGTGGTGAGCCATGATTGTCTATTGCGATGCCGCCGAAATCATGTATCTCTAATTGATAGTCAAAGTTATATGAGTTGCTTAGTTTTTCTAATATCTCTAACGTACCATTGACGATTTCTGGTCCGATACCATCGCCAGGAAGTGCAACGATTTGATAAGGCATTAATGACTACCTTCTTTCACTTCAAACTCTGATACATATTTGGCGTGAGCTTCAACATAAGCTTTACATGATGCAAGTAAGATATCGTGATCAATACCAATTCCAGTAACATTTTTACCGTTAATTTTAAGTTGGACATGGACTTCACCTTGAGCGTCTGTACCTTCAGTAACAGAGTCAATACGATAATCTAATAATTCAGTGTCACGGTTAAAGATACGATCTACAGCATTATAGATTGAGACAATAGAACCTGAACCAATACTTGAATCTTGGTAAGTTTGTCCTTCGTTATCCTTGATTACAACTACAGCACTTTGTAAACCTTCAGAAACGAATTGAAGTTGTAGTGTTTCAACTTGATAAATAGCATTTTGTTCGTGTTCTGTACCTTGGATTAAGGCGTGAATATCACGGTCAGTAACCGTCTTTTTCTTATCGGCAACTGTTTTAAATTGCTTAAATAAAGTCTTTTGATCTTCAGGATTAATTTCATAGCCGAGTGCAATTAATTTTTCAGCAAAGGCATGTTTACCTGAAAGCTTACCGAGAGGCATTTCTGTTGTTTTAACGCCAACCATTTGTGGTGTCATAATTTCGTAAGTTTCTGGATTTTTAAGCACGCCATCTTGATGGATACCAGATTCATGGCTGAATGCGTTTTGTCCGACAATTGCTTTATTTCTAGGTACACGGATGCCTGCGAAACGTGCTATAAGTTCTGAAGTTTGTTTCGTTTCCTTTAAATTGAGCTTTGTTTGGTTGTTGTAATGGTCTTGTCGTACGTAAAGTCCTAGTGCTACTTCTTCTAATGCGGTATTACCTGCACGTTCACCAATACCATTTAACGTGCCTTCAATACGCAATGCACCATTTTCAATCGCTGCCATACTATTTGCGACAGCAAGACCTAGGTCATCATGACAATGTGCACTATAAATCACTTCATGGTCTGTAGTAATATTTTCCTTTAGAGTTTTGAAGATATTGCCATATTCAGTAGGGTAGGTATAACCGACCGTATCTGGTATGTTAATGACACTTGCACCAGCATTAACAGCAGTTTGTACACATTCTATTAAAAATGGAAGCTCTGTACGCGTTGCATCTTCAGGTGAAAATTGAACAACATCAAAATATTGTTTAGCGTAACTTACGTGTTCTTTAATTGCTGCTAATACTTCTTCTTGTGACATCATTAATTTGGAATCACGATGTATAGGGCTTGTTGCTATAAAAACATGTATTCTCGGTTTAACTGCTTTCTTTGTAGCTTCATACACCTTATCAATGTCGTTTTTAACGCAACGTGCTAAACCGCAAACAGCTGTAGTTGTTAATGTTTCAGCAATACTTTCAACAGATTTAAAACTTCCTGTACTAGAAGCGGGGAAACCAGCTTCGATAATATCGACGCCCCATTTTTCTAGTTGTTTAGCGATTTTTAAACGTTCGTCAAATGTGAAATTCACTCCTGGTGTTTGTTCACCATCTCTTAGTGTTGTATCAAAAATTTGAATATGGTTTTCCATTTGCAACATCTCCTCACATTGTATGTTCATTCTATAATTGGATGATGTCTATTTGGTGGTATTGCCATGAGCAATATAAAAATTCACCATGTTAGGAGGCGTCTTGTTGATTTAATTGTTGTGTTACCTAACATGGTGGATATGGACTTCATTCAATTATAGTGCTTGTTATTTTGGGATACTCTTTGATTTAATAAATGGCATCATTTCACGTAAGTCTTTACCAACTTTTTCAATTTGATGTCCGTGTTGTGCTTCGCGTAATTTATGGAATTCTTCGAAATTATTTTTATTATCTTCGATGAATCGATTACTGAAGTTGCCATTTTGAATATCTGTTAAAACATCTTTCATATTGTCTTTAACTTCAGGGCTGATGACACGTGGTCCTGAAACATAGTCACCGAATTCAGCAGTGTTAGAAATTGAATAACGCATATTTTCCATACCGCCTTCATACATTAAGTCTACGATGAGTTTCATTTCGTGTAATACTTCAAAGTAAGCAATTTCTGGTTGATAACCCGCTTCAACTAATGTTTCGAAACCTGATTGGATTAATTTTGTAACGCCTCCGCAAAGAACGGCTTGTTCACCAAATAAATCAGTTTCAGTTTCTTCTCTAAATGATGTTTCTAGAACACCAGCTCTTGTTGAACCGATACCTTTGGCATAACTTAATGCGATGTCTCTTGCTTCGCCACTTGCATCTTGTTCTACTGCGAATAATGACGGTACTGCACTTCCTTCTGTAAATGTTCTACGTACTAAATGACCAGGACCTTTAGGTGCAACTAAGAATACATCTACGTCTTGTGGTGGTTGGATAACATCGAAATGAATGTTGAAACCATGTGCAAATGCTAGAACGTTGTTTGCTTCAAGATTCGGTTCGATTTCATTTTTATAAACATCACCTTGGATTTCGTCAGGTAATAAAATCATGATGACGTCTGCTTGTTTAGCAGCTTCGTTAACAGGATATACTTCGAAACCATCATCTTTAGCTTTGTTAAAGGAATTTCCTGGGCGGATACCGATAATCACATCATAGCCGTTGTCTTTTAAATTTTGTGCATGTGCATGGCCTTGTGAACCATAACCTACGATTGCAATTTTCTTACCTTGTAAGGCATCATTTGTTACTGATTGATCATAATAAACTGTTGTCATGTTAAATTCCTCCATATTATTATTTGAATTTTCAGATTTTAATTTCAATTTTTTAATGTATGGCTGCTGAGCCAGTCCTTGATACTTGTTCGATTTGGTATGATGATAGATCATCTAAGAGGTTATCCATAGTATATTGAGGACCTGCAGCTTGAAGATAGGTGTACCCATCTTCATTTTTTAAAAATGAAACTAGCGCATCATACGGTTTAATTAACTTTTGTAATTTTAATTCATCTTGAGGTGTTTGGAATTTCAAAAGAAGTAATTCTCTGTTGTACATATTTGTATCTGTTATGTCTTGTACAGAAATGACATTGATTTGTTTCTTTAATTGTTGAATTAAATTACGAAGTACATCTGAATCAGGCACTTCTGCTACAAATATAATTTCAGTAATACCTTCCTCTAAGGTAGGGGTAGCTGAAATGGTAACGATATTAAACTGACGACGTACAAATATACTAGTTAATCGATTTAATGTACCAGCTTTATCTCGTACACGGGTTTTGAATGTCCTTCTCATATTAGGCCCTCCATCTCATGATTTGCTTTACCACTTGGTACCATTGGATTGACAGGTTCGACAGGTGAGATACGAACGTCAATGAGTGCCGGTCCTTCGTGATTAAATGCTGCATCTAATTGTTGCTCTAAGTTATCTGGATTATCTATGAGATAGCCTTTCACATTGTATGCTTCGGCTAATTTTAAGAAGTCTGGTTGGTCGTTAAATACAGAATGTGAAAAACGTTTATTGAAAAATTTATCTTGCCATTGCTTTACCATACCTAAAGTACCGTTATTTACGATAACTATTTTAATATCGATTTGATATTCATCTAATATAGCCATCTCTTGGTTTGTCATTTGGAATCCACCATCTCCAACAAATGCTACAACGGTCTTATCTGGTTGTGCTAATTTAGCACCAATAGCAGCTGGAATACCGAACCCCATTGTACCTAAACCACCACTTGTAACAAGTTGGCCATGTGTTTTAAATGGATAATATTGAGCAACCCACATTTGGTGTTGTCCTACATCAGTTGTAACGATTGCATCACCGTTTGTTATTTCACCAATGTATTCAATTGTACGTTGAGGTTTTGAGAATACTTTATCTTCATCTTCCTCATAAGAGAAAGGTTGCTTTGCTTTGTTCTCATAACACCATTCTAACCATTCTGTATGCTTGATTGAATTACTTTCGTAGCCTAGTAATTCTTCTAAAGTTGCTTTACAGTCAGCATTGATTCCTAAATCTACCTTGATGATCTTATTGATTTCTGAAGGGTCGATATCAACGTGAACAATCTTAGCATTTGGTGCAAATTCATCAGGATTACTCGCAAGTCGGTCATCAAAACGACTACCGAAATTAATTAATAAATCACATTCTGTGAGTGCCATATTACTTGCGTAAGAACCATGCATGCCCCCCATACCTAAAAATAGCGGATGTTCATACGGGATAGAACCTAATCCTAATAATGTATTAACAACAGGTAATTGATGTCGAGTAACAAATTCGTTTAATACATCATTTGCTTTTGCATGATTAATACCAGCACCAGCAAGAATTAGTGGCTTTTCAGCACTTTTTAAGTAATCGCGTAATTTTTGTATTTCATTTTCTGATGGTTTTTCAGCTACTGAATATCCAGGTAAGTCAAGTGAGTTACAAACTTGCGCATTAGTTGAAAGCACGCCCATGTCTTTTGGAAAGTCGATTACGACTGGGCCTTTTCTTCCAGTGTTGGCAATATGAAATGCTTCATGCACAATTGTTGGGATATCGCTTACATTTTTAACTTGGTAATTATGTTTAGAAATTGGTGTCGTCATTGATAATAAGTCAGCTTCTTGGAAGGCATCTTTACCGATACCTGCTGTTGCAACTTGTCCTGTAAATACTACTAATGGAAGGGAATCGCTATAAGCATCAGCGATTCCTGTGATTGCATTTGTAGCTCCAGGGCCACTCGTAACTACGACAACGCCTGTATTACCAGAAACACGTGCATAACCTTCTGCAGCGTGTGTTGCACCTTGTTCGTGTCGTGCTAAAATGTGTTTGATTTTGCCTTCATAAAATGTGTCATAAAGTGGCAATACTGCACCACCGGGATAACCAAAAATAAATTCAACATTTTCATTGACGAGTGATTCTACTAATAATTCAGAACCAGTCCTCATTTCATCTACTGTTTGTTGTTCTATTTCAACTTCAGGTTCTACTGATTGAGCTGCTTCTAATGTATCAAAACTTTCTGTACTATTTTGATCTAGCATTTCTGTTTGTTTAGCCATTTTACTCACTCCTTATAAAAGGTCATCTGGTACTTGCATGATGCCACCTGTATTAGCACTAGTAACTAATGATGTGTAACGTGCAAGATATCCTGTTTTAACTTTTGCTTTGAATGGTTCAAGTTCTTGCTTTCTAGCTTCTAACGTTTCGACTGGTACATCGACATCTAATGTTCTGTCGACTAAATCGATTGTGATTTCATCGCCATCTTCGATTAAAGCGATAGGTCCGCCAGCTGCGGCTTCAGGAGATACATGTCCGACTGCGACACCTCTTGTTGCACCTGAGAAACGACCATCTGTAATTAATGCGACGTCCTTACCAAGTCCGCGACCTACAATGGATGAAGTAGGGGCTAACATCTCTGGCATACCTGGACCACCTTTAGGTCCTTCGTAACGGATGACTACGACATGTCCTTCACGAACAGTGTGGTTATCGATGGCTTCTACTGCTTCATCATGTGAGTTGAAACAAATAGCTTTACCTTTAAATACTTTGATAGAAGGGTCAACGCCACCGACTTTTATCGCTGCGCCCTTAGGTGCGATATTGCCGTATAAGATTGATAGACCACCTTGTTTATCGTAAGGGTTATCTAAATGTCTGATGACATCATTATTTGTGATCTCTTTGCCTTCGTTATTTTCGCGTAACGTCTTGCCTGTAACTGTGATACGGTCTGGATGTAACGTGCCTTCTTTTTTAAATAGTTCATTGATGATTGCTGGAACACCACCTGCTTCATGAACATCGTGCATTGAATATGATGAACTTGGTGCTATTTTTGAAAGGTAAGGTGTTTTTTTAGCGATATCATTAATACGTGTTAAATCATAATCGATGCCAGCTTCGTTAGCTATAGCTAATGTGTGTAGTACAGTGTTAGTAGAGCCGCCCATAGCCATATCTAGAGCAAATGCATCATCTATTGCGTCATGTGTAACGATATCGCGTGGTTTGATATCATTTTTAATGTTGTCTACTAATCTAAATGCAGCTTCTCTAATCATTTCACGTCGTTGGTCACTTACGGCTAATGCAGTACCGTTATATGGTAATGCTAAACCTAATACCTCCATAAGACAGTTCATAGAGTTTGCTGTGAACATCCCTGAACAAGAACCACAAGTAGGGCATGCATTTTGTTCCATATCTAAGAATTCTTCTTTTGAAAGTGAACCATCTTTAAATGCGCCAACCGCTTCAAACATTGAAGAAAGGTTTAAAGCTTTCCCTTGTGATGATAAACCGGCTTTCATTGGCCCACCTGAACAAAAGACTGCTGGTACGTTTGTTCTTACTGAAGCTAGCAACATACCTGGTGTGATCTTGTCACAGTTTGGAATGTAAAATACGCCGTCAAACCAATGTGCATTGACAACAGTTTCTGCAGCGTCTGCGATGATTTCTCTAGATGGCAATGAATATCTCATTCCGATGTGTCCCATTGCGATACCGTCATCGACACCGATTGTATTGAATTCGAACGGTACTGCACCTGCTTCACGTATTGCTTCTTTAGCGATGTCTCCTAATTCTCTTAAATGTACATGTCCTGGTACGATGTCGATGTATGAATTACATATAGCCACAAATGGTTTATTCATATCAGTTGGTTTATCTAATGCGCCTGTTGCGTGTAATAAACTTCTTGCCGGTGCTTGATGATCTCCTCTTTTTATCATATCGCTTCTCATTTTAATTCCCCCATAAAATTGAAAATAAAAAAACGTCCCAATAATTTATTGGGACGTTTTTAAGTCCCATTCCATTAGAAAGAGGACTTAAACGTTTAGTAGGTCATTACTAAAGTTCCAGTCCTAATTGCATAATAAAATGACTAAAATATTTGAAGTTGTCGGTCTATATTTCATTGTATGTTGGGTCATTTTATTATACTCCTTCCTCTAGAATGGTTATATTGAAATTTATTTGAAATGTCTAAAAATTCGATAAATTAAATCTACTACAGATAGAGCAATGTGCCAATAAGTATTTGAAATTTTCTTACAATTTAAATTAGAGATATCGTATTTATATAAATTAAACATGCTTAAAGTAAAATCAGTTAAAATTTGTTAAAATAGAAACGTTCATTTAAGCTCATTTATAAAAACAAGCGGTGTATGGTGCGAATGCCATTTTGAGTAAAAAAATAAAGATGAAATTAAAATATGTGAAATAAACGCTTTGAACGTAAATAAAGGAGTTAGCAATGATTAGAATAAAGGATTTGAATGATTTAGAACGTTTTGGTGAGACAATAGCTCAACATTTGTCGATAGGAGATATTATTTTATTAAATGGCGATTTGGGCGCTGGCAAGACAACTTTAAGTCAGAAGATAGGGAAAGCATTAGGCGTCAAACGCAATATCAATTCTCCAACATTTAATATAATTAAGTCATATCGAGGTACAAATTTGAAATTACATCATATGGACTGTTATCGTTTAGAGGATTCAGACGAAGATTTGGGCTTTGATGAGTATTTTGAAGATGAAGCAGTAACATTAATAGAATGGAGCCAATTTATTGCTGACTATTTACCATCTCAATATTTAGTAATTAATATAACTACAACTGATGAAACAGAACGAGAAATAACAATAGAAGCACAAGGTGCACATTATAAACAGTTAAAGGAGGCGATTGAGCATGAATTATCTATTGATTGATACTTCTAATCAACCGTTATCTGTGGCAGTCATGCAAGATAATCAATTGTTGAGTGAGTTAAATTCCAATTTAAAGAAAAACCATTCTGCTCAATTAATGCCTGCAATAGAATCCGTAATCAAAGAGAGTGGTATAGGGAAAAAAGAGATAAATGCAATCATTGTGGCACAAGGTCCAGGATCGTACACCGGATTAAGAATTGGTGTGACAGTCGCAAAAACATTGGCATATGCTTTG
This sequence comes from Staphylococcus hsinchuensis, assembly GCF_038789205.1. Lineage (NCBI taxonomy): Bacteria > Bacillati > Bacillota > Bacilli > Caryophanales > Staphylococcaceae > Staphylococcus > Staphylococcus hsinchuensis. The sequence goes on along the minus strand of NZ_CP128355.1, from coordinate 2,183,485 downwards.
GATGCCAAGTTATATGGCGTATCTTCTTTAGCTGCATTAGCCGCTACCGTTGACGAAAGAGAGGATTTAATTGTTCCTCTCTTCGATGCTAGACGTGAAGCGGTTTATACCGGGGTGTATCAAAATCATTCTGGTCAAATGAAACAAATTATTGAAGATCAGTATCTACCAATTACAGATTTATTAACTATTTTGCATGATCAACAGCAACCTTATGTATTTGTCGGCCAGGATGCCAAACAGCTTGAATCATTGATAGATGGAGAATATATATCGAATTTACCACGAGCTAAAGTAATGTTAAACCTAATTGAAAATGAAGAAGATGTACATCAATTTACACCAAACTATATTAAATTATCAGAGGCGGAACGCAATTGGATAAACCAACAGAACAAGAACTAAATATCCGCTTAATGACGTTAAAAGATGTGCCACAAGTATTTGATATAGAGCGAGCAAGTTTTAATGACAGTAGTTGGACAATTGATGCATTTTACCATGAGATTGAAAAAAATGAATTCGCGCATTATTTTATAATTGAATTTAATGAGACTATTATTGGCTACATCGGTGTTTGGATAGTGATTGACCAAGCTCAAATCACGACAGTTGCAATCGACGAACAATATAGAGGATATGGACTAGGGCAGCTTTTATTGAAATATGTGATGAATTACGTCCAAACGCAATGTGAGGTCATGAGTTTAGAAGTACGTGAAGAAAACGTTATAGCTAGAAGAGTTTACACAAATTTAGGATTCCAATATGGTGGAAAGCGGAAAAATTATTACGGTGAAGGTGAGGATGCTTTAGTGATGTGGGTGAATTTAAATGAATAATCAAACTAAAATATTAGCAGTAGAAACGAGTTGTGATGAAACAAGCGTAAGTGTCATAGAAAACGGTACAAATACATTATCTAATATCGTTCTAAGTCAAATTGAAAGTCATAAGCGATTTGGTGGGGTTGTTCCTGAAGTCGCAAGCAGGCATCACGTTGAAGGTATGACAACTACAATTGATGAAGCGCTGAAAAAAGCTCAGGTGACAATGGAAGATATCGACGCGGTTGCAGTAACGCAAGGACCTGGTCTCATTGGTGCACTTCTCGTAGGAATTAATGCCGCTAAAGCATTAGCATTTGCATATGATAAACCAATCATTCCCGTACATCATATTGCGGGTCATATATATGCAAATCATTTAGAGCAACCATTACAATTTCCATTAATGGCGCTTATCGTTTCTGGTGGTCATACTGAACTGATTTACATGAAAGACCATTTAAACTTTGAAGTCATTGGAGAAACACGTGATGATGCTGTAGGTGAGGCTTACGATAAAGTAGCGAGAACCATTGGATTAAGTTATCCAGGCGGTCCTCAAATTGATAAACTTGCCGCAGAAGGTAAAGATCGATATGACTTTCCAAGAGTGTGGTTAGAAAATGATAGTTACGATTTCAGTTTTAGTGGATTGAAAAGTGCTGTTATTAATAAATTGCATAATTTACGCCAAAAAGGGGAGGCCATTGAGGCAGCTGATGTTGCAACTAGCTTTCAAAATAGTGTTGTAGAAGTATTAGTAGGTAAAGCAATGAACGCGTGTCGTGCATACGATGTACAACAATTGATTGTCGCAGGTGGTGTAGCAAGTAATAAAGGGTTGAGAACACATTTAACACAAGCTTGTAAAGACAATGATATTACATTGCACATACCTAGTATGAAACTTTGTACTGACAATGCTGCCATGATTGGTGCTGCAGGGCATTATTTATATCAAAGAGGTATGCAGGCCGACATGTCATTAAATGGTTTGAGCAGTATAGATATTGAAGCATTTACAATGTAATAATGCGATAGCGAGTTGACTTTATAAGTGAAACCAAATGAGTCGATAAATAAGACTTTTATTTTGCTCATCAACAACATCATAATTTTATCATTGATATTTTAATAAATAATAATATGGGTATAAGTAATAGAGGATTATTAAAAAATTGACTCATGACAAATCATTTATAAACATAGGAGGTTTCAACTATGAAATCAATTCAATACTTCAACTTTCAAAATAGTTTATCAGCGTTAAATTTTTATGAAAAACATTTAGGTGCAACAAATATCAATCGCCTTGGTGGCGACGACAAAATGTTCGACGATATGCCTGACGATTACCAAATTGACAAAGACTTTACGATGCATGCTTCATTCGAAATTTTAGGTGAAACTTTTTACTGCAGTGACACATGGAAGAATAAGAGCATAGATAATACTGGGGCTATTGTTGCATTTACTTTTGACGCTTCAAATACTGCCGATAAAGAACGTGCTGAAGAATTTTTCAATAGAGCAGTTGCTGGTGGTTGTGAAGTAACAATGCCATTAGGTAAAACTGAATGGTCAGAGTTCTATGGTATGTTTAATGACCCATATGGTGTAACTTGGATGGTTAACGCTGAATAATAAAAACATAACTAATTATTACAGGGCTTTAGAAACATTGATGACGTTTCTAAAGTCTTTTTTTGTGCATATTTAAATATTGTAAAGCAATATTATCTCAATAATTATATATTAGTTTAAAAGTCAAGAGGGAACATGCGTACTTATCAACAAAAAGTGTATAACTTGTGGATAATTACTGTGTATCCATGTGGACAATGGTAGATATCTGAAAATTAGCAACAGCAAAAGTTACTTTTTACCTGTGGATAACTAGGATAACTTTGTGGATAGCTATCATTATAGGAAATACATTGTGAATAAAAGTTATTGTAAAATGTAAAATAAAAAGGTGCAAAAGTGAGAAATTCTCCTTTTGCACCTTTACAATTATTGAGCTGATGTTAATGATTCTTGTAATTCTGCCCACTCTGTCATTGTTTGTTCTAGTTTTTGTTCGGCATCATTTTTTTCTTGAGTCATTTCATTCGCTTTTTGTGGATCTGAATACACTTCTGGTTGCGTTAAAGCTTCATTTAATTCACTAATTTGTTGTTCGTACGTTTGAATTTGTTCTTCACATTGTTCTATTTTACGTTCGATTTGGCGTTGTTCTTTACGTTGTTGTTTTTGTGATTTGTAAGTATTACTTTGATTTTTAGTGTTTGATTCCGCCTGGGTCTCTTGTTCCGCTTTAGCTTGAATGGCTTGCTGTTCTTCTAGTTTTTCAGTGTAATATTGATAGTCACCGAGATAGATTGTGCCACCATCATGATCCAGGCTAAATACTTTATTAGCTAATTGATTAATAAAATAACGATCGTGTGATACGAACAGTAATGTACCTTCGAATTGTGCTAACGCTTGCTCTAACATTTCTTTAGAGTCAATATCGAGATGGTTTGTAGGTTCGTCTAAAATGAGTACATTATTGCGTTCTAGCATGAGTAACGCGAGTTGTAGACGTGCCTTTTCGCCACCAGATAAATCGTTGATAATCTTCTTTACATCTTCTTGAACAAATAAGAAGCGGCCTAATATTGCACGTACATCCTTTTCATTCATCATAGGGTATTGGTCCCATATGTAATCTAGAATTGTTTTAGAAGATTTAAATTCAGCTTGTTTCTGATCGTAGTAGCCTACTTTTAAATTCGCACCCGTTACAATTTCTCCATCAAGTTTATTTAATTTGCCAGCAATTGTTTTAATTAATGTGGACTTTCCAATGCCGTTTGGTCCGATGACTGCGATGTGATCACCTTTAGTAATTTCTAAATTAATTCCACTCGTAATGGGTGCATCATAGCCAATTTGTAAATTTTTAATATGATATACATCATTTCCGGTATTTCTATCAAAATCAAATTGGATGTTTGCACTTTTAGCATCAATCATCGGTTTATCCATGCGTTTAATTTTTTCTAACATTTTACGGCGGCTTTTCGCCATACCAGAAGTTGAAGCACGTGCAATATTTTTATCTACAAACGTTTCTAAGCGTTTAATTTCTGCTTGTTGACTTTCATATTCTTGCATTCGTTTTTTATAATATTGATCACGCTGTTTAATAAATTGACTATAATTACCTAAGTAATGTTGAACATCGCCTAGAGCTACATCATAAATTTGATTGACAATTTTATCTAAGAAATAACGATCGTGACTGATTATAATGATAGCGCCTTTAAAGTAATTGAGGTAACCTTCTAACCATTGAGTCGTTTCCATATCTAGATGGTTGGTAGGCTCGTCAAGTAGTAATAAATCAGGTTCATTAAGTAACATTTGGGCTAAAGATAGTCGGGTTTTTTGGCCTCCGCTAAAGTCATTAATAGGGCGGTTAAAATCCGCTTTTTTAAAGTTAAGGCCAAAGAGTACGGTTTTGATTTTACTTTCATATTGATAGCCTTCTTGTTGTTCGAACTGATTGGACAATGTTTCGTAACGATCTAAATGTGATTTATAAGATTCACTTTCGAAATCTTCAGCATGTTGTGCAAGCCAATCTGTTTCTTTTTGCATTTCATCTTCAATTTGCTTTAAATGATTAAACGGTTTAGACATTTCTTCTATTACCGTATGATTCGTATTTAAAGTCATTTGTTGGGTGAGATAACCGAGCTTTAAGTTTTTAGTTTTGGATATAGTACCTTCGTCATAACTTTCAACACCGGCAATAATCTTCATTAGTGTGGACTTTCCTGCACCATTTCGACCAACAATACCAATGCGTTCGCCAGTTTTCACTTCTAAATCCACATCATTGAATATATCTTCACCGTCAAATGACTTTGTGATGTTGTTGAGTTGTAATAATATCATTTGAATCGCACCTCTCTATTATCTTTTATTTTACAGTATTCAGGGCACGGTTAAAACTATGATTGTTTATTTTTATATTGTAGTCATGTATAATAATCAAGTATTGTGAGATAGTTTAAGACAAGAAAAATAATAAGGGGACAGTACTTTGGCTAATCAGGGCGATATGATTCCTCGTGCTACATTAAAGCGCTTACCGTTGTATTATAGATTCGTGCATACCTTAAAGGAAAAAGGTATTGATAGAGTTAATTCTAAAACGATTAGTGAAGGTTTAAATATTGATTCTGCTACGATTCGACGTGATTTTTCATATTTTGGAGAATTAGGTAAAAAGGGCTATGGTTATAATATTGATAGTTTATTGCATTTCTTTAAACATGAAATCAGTGACGATGAAGAAATTAAAATAGCTCTAGTAGGCGTAGGGAATTTAGGGAAAGCATTATTAACGTATAACTTTTCTATACACGATGATATGACGATAACGGAAGCATTTGATATACGGGAAAATATTATTGGGACTCAAATTGGTAATGTCGTTGTGAAATCTTATGATCAAATATCTGATATTTTGATGCAAGGAAATATTGACGTTGTAATTTTAACAACTACTGAAGACGCAGCTCAAAAGGTAGTCGACAATTTAGTGGATTTAGGTGTGAAAGGTATATTGAATTTTACACCAAGACGCGTGACGACTCCAGAGGATGTTCAAGTTCAGCACATTGATTTGGGGATTGAGCTACAATCATTATTATTTTTTATGAAAAATTACAATAATAAATAATTTATTTTTCTATAGTGAAACGTGCTATAAATATGAAATTTGCATTTGTATGCAACATATTTATAGTGCGTTTTTGTATTTTTAGAAAAGCGCTCTAATCTTCTATTTCCAATAACAACATACAGATTGAAATTTTTATGAATATACTAATTTAATGGAACTCACACTGTAATGATTAAACTGATGTGGTTGAAAATGAACATAAATTAATATATTATTAATCATATTAAGTTAATCGGAAATGAGGTCATAACATGTTATGGATGATATTCAGTGGTCTAATTGTGGGCTTGCTGTTAGGGTTCGTCATGCAAAGAACAAGATTTTGCTTAGCAGGCGGATTTAGAGATATGTATGTGCAAAAAAGCAATAAGATGTTTTATGCATTGCTTATAGCAATAACTGTACAAAGTATTGGGTTAGTTATTTTATCTTCATTTGGTCTTGTGAAAATACCAGAATCAACATACCCAATCATAGGAACTGTGATTGGTTCATTTATTTTTGGTGTTGGAATTATTTTAGCTGGAGGTTGTGCCACTGGGACATGGTATAGAGCAGGAGAAGGACTCATTGGTAGTTGGGTCGCTTTAATTGCATATGGTTTCACTTCAGCTGTAACGAAATTTGGGATTTTATTACCCGTGATGAATAAAGTGAATAAACCGACCAACGTCAACACGAGTATGGCACAAACGACAGGTATTCCAATGTGGGTATGGGTTGCTTTATTGACGATTATCACTGGTTTCCTCGTAATAAAAACATTGCGAAAACTTAAACCCCAAATAGCCATCCCTAAATTAAAACAGAAATATTCTGGTTTAAGACATGCGTTATTTGAAAAAAGATATCATCCTTTTATAGCTGCTATTGCAGTCGGATTAATAGCCTTACTCGCTTGGCCTATGAGTGAATCTACAGGACGTATGCATGGTTTGGGTATTACGACACCTTCAGCAAATATCGTTCAATTTCTACTTACAGGAGATACAAAGTTATTAGATTGGGGCGTATTTCTTGTCGTAGGTATCTTCTTCGGGTCTTACGTTGCAGCAAGAGGTGCACGTGAATTTAAATGGCGTTTACCTGACAAGAAAACAATTAGAAACAGTGTGATTGGCGGAGCATTTATGGGATTTGGTGCCTCAGTTGCTGGCGGTTGTTCAATTGGTAATGGACTTGTTGAAACCGCAGCAATGTCTTGGAAAGGCTGGATTGCGCTAGGGTCAATGATACTCGGAGCATGGTTTATGAGTTATTTTATATTTATTAAACCAATGAAGAAAGCGCAACGTGCAAACAGTAAGAAACAAGCAATGTCCACACAAACACAGACAACTTAAAGGAAGGAGTAAGTGATTATGGTATATGAATTAGGAACAGTAGGGATGGTATGTCCGTTCCCATTAATAGAAGCACAAAAGACAATGACAGATTTAAATTTAGGAGACGAATTAAAGATAGATTTCGATTGCACGCAAGCTACAGAAGCCATTCCAAATTGGGCAGCCGAACAAGGCTACCCTGTTACGAATTATGAACAATTAGATGATGCTTCTTGGACAATTACAGTACAGAAAGCATAAAAATTGCAATATTTGAGACACAAGAGGTTAGGACTTATTTAAATATAGACGTTATGTAACTACACTATACATTTGTAATAAAAACGTCTATGTCCTTATCCTGATGTGTCTATTTATTTTGAAATAGTATTTTATCATCTGCTAATATGGTAAAATAAATAAAGTTTATAATGACCATATATGAGAGTGAGATTTGATGAAAAACATTACCGATATTGCTAAAATTGCCGGCGTCTCAAAAAGTACAGTCTCAAGATATTTAAATAACGGCTCTGTTAGTAATAAAACAAAGCAAAAATTGGATAAAATAATTGAAGAAAATGACTATCAACCAAATCAATTTGCGAGAAGTTTAAGAGCTCAAAGTACAAATATGATTGGTGCCATTATACCAAGAATGAATTCACATGCAGTTGATGAAACGATTAAGGGAGTCAAAAAAGTTTGTGATAATCTGAATTATAGACTCCTATTAAACTATACAAATTTACATAGTGAATTAGAAATTGATGCACTTGAAACGTTTAATCGTAGTAAAGTTGATGGCGTGATCTTTATGGCGACAGAAATTACTGACAAACATTTAGAGGTTATAAATAAAATGAATGTACCAGTTGTCATCATTGGACAAGAACATCCGCAATTAAACTGTGTCATACACGATGACTATCAAGCAGGGTATATGGTTGGCAAGCTTATCGGTCAAAAAAGCTATAAAAAAGTTAAATATTTTGGAGTGACTGAAACGGATATTGCAGTTGGTGTTAAAAGGAAAAACGGTCTATGTGATGGACTGAAGGCATTCGAAATAGAACCAGTGATATCTGAAACATCTTTTCATTATAAAGAAGCTTTAAAAGATGTTAGTTCAGATTTAGAAAATGCAAGAGATTATGATGTCATTATCGGAGCGACAGATTCAATTGCTTTAGCAGTTCATAAGTTTACGTTTGACTATGAAGATAAACTGCAACAACCTTTAATTGTAGGATTCGGTGGCGATCCAGTAACAGAAATTGTGACACCAGCGATTAATACGGTAGAATATCATTTTGTAGAGGCCGGAGAAATCGCAATGTCTAAACTACAGCGCTCAATTAAAAATCAGCAAAAAGATGACATCAGCGTCGTAGATGTGACATGTGCATTTAAATTATAATAGGGTCATGATAAAATAAAAGAAATAAGTGGAACCGGTACCAAATAAATAATGATTTGTATTATTTTTAATGATTTTTGGAGGTAAGATAATGGCTGAATGGACAAGAGCACAACGTTATCAAAGATATGAAGATGTCGATAACGAAACTTTAGAAAATTTACAACAACAAGTTAATTTGTCGAAATACAGACAATTATTCCATATACAACCGAAGACTGGCTTATTAAATGATCCAAATGGATTAATTTATTATAACGGTTTATATTATATTTCCCATCAATGGTTTCCGTTAGGGCCAGTACATGGTTTGAAATATTGGTATACATATACAAGTAAAGATTTAGTTCATTTTTCACCACAAGGTATTTCATTGAGGCCTGATACTGTGAGTGATAGCCATGGTGTTTATAGTGGTAGTGCATTTGTTTATAAGGGAGAACTTTACTATATGTATACGGCGAATCACCGAGATGAAGAATGGAACCGTGTTTCAACACAACATATCGCTAAAGTTCATGACGATGGTAGCGTGGAGAAGTTTCCCGAAGCGGTAATCTCACATCCTCCAACAGGTTACACACAACACTTTAGGGATCCTAAAGTGTTTATAAAAGATGATACATATTATGCAATTATTGGTGCCCAAAACGAGTTAGGCCAAGGGAGAGCTCTACAATATCGCTCTCAAGATATTAAGCATTGGGAATTTTTAGGTGAAATTAATACAAATTTAGATGCTTTCGGTTATATGTGGGAGTGCCCAGATTATTTTAATATCGATGGATACGATATTTTATTATTCTGCCCTCAAGGTGTCGAATCAGATGGCGAGCATTTTAGAAATATTTATCAGTCTGGGTATATCATGGGCCAATTAGACATTAATCATTTAAAGATGAATCATGGAGATTTTCATGAGCTAGATTATGGTTTTGATTTTTACGCACCTCAAACGTTCGTTGACGAATTCGGGCGTCGTATTCTGATCGGTTGGATGGGGCTGCCTGATACGACTTATCCTTCAGATCAAGATGGATGGGCGCATTGTTTAACTTTACCGCGCGTTCTTTCAGTGGAAGGTGGAAACCTAAAACAACGTCCAATCAAAGATTTAGAAAAATTGCGTACAAATAAAGAAACTGCATTAGGTTATGCAAATAAATTTACGACGAAACTACATCCTTATGAAGGAAAACAGTTTGAGTTAATTATAGATGTTTTGGAAAATGAAGCTACAGAGATTTATTTTGAAGTTCGAACTTCAAAATCTCAAAGTACTTTAATAGGATACAATACGAAATCAAGAAAACTCACATTAGATAGGACAGATAGTGGTTATTTACCAGAAAATGTTGAAGGTACAACACGTACTACTACATTAGATACAGATTTATCAAAGTTACAACTATTTGTAGATACTTCTAGCATTGAAATCTTTTGCAACGATGGTGAACGCGTATTAACATCGAGACTATTTACAGATGAAGATGCAGTGGGGATAAAGACTTCGACGGAATCCGGTCAAGCCTTTCTTAAATTTACTAAATACGACTTAAAGGGTGAAGAAGATGAAAAGACTATTAGCAATAGGGGAAGCTCTAATTGACTTTATTCCAGATACAACTGATGCTAAATTAAAAGAAGTCAATGGTTTCACACGTCAAGTTGGTGGTGCGCCTTGTAATGTTGCTTGTACTGCAACGAAACTAGGCGGTCATGCCGAAATGATTACGCAACTCGGTGACGATGCATTCGGTGAGGCGATTATTGATACGATTGAAGCAATCGGTGTGCATACAAATTACTTAAGAATTACAGATGAAGCGAATACTGCTTTAGCATTTGTTAGCTTAACTAAAGAAGGCGAACGAGATTTTTCATTCTATCGTAAACCTTCGGCCGATATGTTATACCAACCCGAGTATGTAGACGACATTAAAGTAAACGAAGATGATGTATTACATTTCTGTTCAGTAGACTTAATCGAAAGTCCAATGAAACATGCACATACGGCTTTAATCAATAAAGTAAAAAATGCAGGCGGCACTGTTGTATTTGATCCAAATGTGAGATTGCCTTTATGGAGTAATGAAAACGACGCGAAAGAGACGATTCAATCATTTATTCCGAAAGCACATATTGTGAAAATTTCAGACGAAGAACTATCATTTGTTACTGGATATGAAGACGAACAACAAGCCATTCAATCTCTATTTACAGGTGATGTTGAAGCAGTTATTTATACTCAAGGAGCTCATGGTGCTACGATTTATTTTAAAGATGGCCATTCAATTCAACAACAAGGTTTTAAAGTAGAAGTAAAAGACACGACAGGTGCTGGAGATGCTTTTATAGGAGCAATCATTAGTCAACTGATTACTTCACAAGAAACTGATGTTATTAAATTATTGAAAGAACAAGGCGAAGCAATATTAGAATTTAGTAACTTTGTTGCCGCTTCTGTGACGACTAAATATGGAGCGATAGAAAGTATACCGACTTTAAAAGAAGTAGAGCAAGCATTATATCAATAAAAATAAGCCAAAGAGGAACGCATTTATCGTTTCATCTTTGGCTTTAAAATTATATTTTTTTAACATTTCTTACTGAAGCATAGCAATGTTCTTTATTTTTGAAATATACAATTCTGTTTTTTGAATCAATTGATTCGATATTATGTCTGTTGACTACAAAACTATTATGACATCTAAAGAAGCGATCATCTAACTGGTGTAATTCTTTAAGACTACCATAAAATTCAATTTGTCGATTATCTAGATGGGCGATAAGACGATGAGATTTGGATGAGGATTCAAAGAACATGACGTCATCGTACTGAACATACACTGAATTACTTCCTCTTTTAAGCTCAATTGTTTCCACGTTATCTTCTTTTGAAAGTAGATTCAAACGTTTTTCCGCTGTTTCAATACAGTCAATGATTCTTGACTGTAGTTCATCAGGATCGTCTTTAAAGATGAAGTCCATAGCGGCAACTTTATAAACGAAGGTGAGGTAAGTAAGCTCGCTGTGACTCGTTACAAATATAATATTACCGACAGGGTCAAACTTACGAATTTCGCTAGCAAGTTTGATGCCATTAATATCTGCATTCAGTTGAATATCTAAAAAGTAACATCCAATATCGCTTGTTTCTTTAGCTGTTTCGATGACTTCATATGGGTCGTCTGTTGCTAATTCAATAGACATCGGTTTTTCTTCAATCATAATGTAGTTGTTAATAATCGACATCATATTCTCACGTTGTTTTACGTCATCTTCACAAATGAAAATCTTCATAGTTACACGCCCTTATGATTAAGAATTTAGAATTTCTACTTTTTGTATAAAGTAATTTGCATCTATGGTTGTATCTAATAACACATTTGGTGTTTCATCAGTTATTTCCTTCAACGTTGATAAACCTAAACCGCGATTTTTGCCTTTTGTTGAAAAATTTTGTTGAAATAATGTATGTAGACGCGGCATATCCGATTCACATTTATTCATCACAATCAACGTGACTGAAGTTGCTTCGTTTTTAATAAACGCCAGTCGAATTAAAGGTTCCTCTTCAATTTTTTCGGAGGCTTCAATTGCATTATCAAGTATAATCCCTATAATACGACTAAGATCAATCTTTCGCATATTGATATGATCAATTTCATCAGGTACTTCAATATTTATAGTAATATCTTTTTCCTGTGCTTGTAAAATTTTCGTAGTGAGTAATCCTTTAATCTCACGCACTTTTAAATTTTCAATACCATTGATTTTAATTGCATTCATTTGCATGCTATCTTGCATAGGTAATATTTCTTCATTGAAATACGTTCGTAAACCCTTCATGTCGTCCTCTCTTATAAAATCCGACATTGTAGAAAGGATGTTTACGTAATCATGACGAAATTTACGCATTTCATTATTGATTTTTTCTATTTGAAGTGTGTATTTGTAATAATTATCAATTTCCTGCATATTACGTTTGTACTGAATTTGTCTGACAATGCTGAAAGAAATGGTTATAACTATGATAGCTAAAGCAATTATTACCATAGCTCCGATAAAGACTAAGAATTTTAAGTCACCAAAATTTAAAGATTTATTTGGTAAATAAAAACAAATAATTAATAGGACTATAAACAAAAAACTAGCAACTATCGAAAGGTAGATTTTACTTACAGATAAACCTGAAGTAATAAGAGTTCTTAAAAAATACCTTGCAATATATGCTGTTGAAATTGAAAATATTAAAAAAATTGCTACATAAATTATGCTAAATAATACATTTGACGGAACGAAGACAAAGAATAAGGTACCTAACCAAATTGTAACAAAATTGGTCATATATAAAATGAAAAAACTTATTAAAACGGATAATATGCCCATCATTTTATTTTTAAGGTACATAAAAATTGCAGCACCAACTAATAAAACAATCATTGCTTTTGCTTCAATAAAACAAAAAAGAATATTAGAAGGGATTATAATCCCTAAAATAGAAATATAATCCCTCAAAGTGTAATTTATTTTATTTAAGATTTTAATTAAAATAAAAGGACATATTGACTGAAATATTATTAAAAAAATTGAATCTAAGATTGCCATTTTCTACACACTCTCTATTGTTAAACAATTATTCGTATAGTTCAGTTAACTCTTTAGGTACTTCAGGTTCATCGAAAAATCCACCGCATGGTTTCCCAGTTGCACTCGTTCCTAGTAATGAAAATAATTTAGTAATAATGTTAAGTATAGATTCGAAAATTTGCATCTTTAAACATCCTCCTTAGGAAAAAATATAGGTAATTGTGTTGTAGATATTAACAATATACCTAATAAAATTAATTGCTGATAGACTAAAGGGACAAAAACGGAAATAAATAATAAGACTAATGCTACTGATATTGCTTTTACTTTTTTACCTTTTTTAAGTCGCTCTGGAATCGGTTGCTTTTTAGTTTCTGCTGGTGCATAAATAAAAAGAATTATGATTCCGAAACATGCCAAAATATACATTACATATGATGGTATATAAATATGAGCTATACCCCAAGGTAAAAAAACAAATAACAATAAATTTTGTACATGACACATAATAGACGATTTTGCATGTGCGCCATGGGCATACCTTCGTATGAGAAAGTATGATAAATGTGTAGTTAGAGTGTATAGAAAGGCATCAAATAGGATAGAAACACCATACGTGACAATCGTTTTGAAAAAATTACTAACCGCTACTTGTATCCCCAAACGTACTTTAAGAAATTCAATATGATCTAAGTTGTTTCGTTGTTGCAAATACCTAGAAAAACTATCAATTTTACGGTCAATAACTTTAGACATCACGTTTCTCTCCTTAGATGTATTATACAATTTTATTAAAAAATCATGCGAATTAATGCCTAACTGTACATTTCTAACGCCTAACTGTTTTTTACATTTACAAAACTCATTTTAACATATTTTTACTAACAGTTAAGAATAAAATGTAATGAGTTAGGAATTTTTTTACGATTTAAAATAATATTATGGTTTAATGTACTTTTATCACAAATAAGTGATAAACAAATCCAATTGAAATGCATATTTCATGTTTGGATTTATTTTAATTATGCTTAGCAGAAGAGTGTAATTAAAACACTAATGTGATGACATTTCTTCGTGTAGTTGTCTCTTTTGCACATTAGTCCCTGTTTTTCAATTCTTTGAATACAAAAACATAGGAGGCTGATGTAGAGACAGAGACATTTCAGCGAAGGTTTTTGGTTTCGTAAAGTAGTACTGATAAGATCCCAACTCACATATGATTTGTAGATTTTCCCAGTCTAAAATCAAGAATCATCTCAATACTTTAATTTGTAGATCTTTCCCAGTCTCAAATTATTGTTATCTTTATTAGGTTTGTAGATTCTCCCAGTCTCAAATCTATACAATTTAATTTGACTATAACAGAGCCAAATTAAATTTAACATGTAAGCTATCTGAAAATTGTCGATTTATAATTAATCGTTAAATTCACTAATTTTTTCATAATTAATAACATCCCCAAAAATAGATAGAAAAATAATTGCAAAACATTCCCTTAATAATTAAAACCGTGAGTCCCTCCCAAGCTCACGGTTTATTTTTTATTTATAAAGACTCGGTTTTATACTTTCGAAGACAGGAATATTTTTCCGTTGTTGTTGTACTTCATTTATATCAAGCTCATATGTTAAATGATCTTCTTTGTCTTTTAAGCTAGCCACAATTTCTCCATTTGGGTTAATGACCATTGATTGACCTGCATAAAGTGTTTTGCCATCATCTCCACATCCATTACAAGCAACGATAAACATATCATTTTCAATTGCACGTGCTTTTAATAACGCAACCCAATGATCAGCTCTAACGTCTGGCCATTGTGCAACATAGAAAGCCACTTGTGCACCGGTGCGAGCTGGATATCTTAATAATTCGGGAAAACGTAAATCATAACAGATAATTTGTGTAGCACTGATTCCATTTGTTAAATTAAAGCTTTCTGGCACTACATCACCTGGTGCTAAGAACTTGGGTTCATCTAACATAGGAACAAGATGGACTTTGTCGTATTGATTAATAATTTCTCCATTATTATTAACGGTGAAAGCAGTATTATAAACGCTACCATCGTGTTTATTTGAAACTGACCCAGCAATAATATCGACATCGTAGTTAAATGCTAGTTTTCCTATAAATGCTTTGCTTCTTGTTAATTCTTTATCTGCTAAACCTTCTAAATGAGGTAATGCATAGCCGTTGTTCCACATTTCAGGCAAAACCACCACATCTGTGTCAGAAGTTACATATTGTTCAAAGCATTTTTTAATGACCGCTTCATTTTGTTCTACGTTTGCAGGCTCAACTTTAAATTGAAAAATTTCGATATTCATGTATATCGCCCCTTAAATTGTTATTATGGCAACTATACTAAATATTATCAGATTATTCAAAAATCTTTAACATAAAATAAAATCGTAAAAAACAGAGATATACTGTATATCTCTGTTTTATCTCAATTATTTTTTTACTACAAAACGTGAGTTAATATCTTGGAATTCTTTGTCTCCAGCGTTTTCTCTAATATTACCGAATGGCATTTGTGCCATTAATTTCCATGATTTAGGAATGTCAAAAGTCTCAGTAACCGCTTGATCAACAATAGGATTATAGTGTTGTAAAGAAGCTCCGATACCTTTTGTGCTTAACGCAGTCCATATGGCAAATTGGTGCATAGCGTTTGTTTGGCTAGACCAGAGAGCGAAGTTTTCTGCGTAATTAGGCATTTTATCTTGTAAACCTTTAATTACGTCTTCGTCTTCAAAATAAAGGATTGTTCCATGTGAATGTTTGAAATTATCAATTTTATCCGAAGTAGGTTGGAAATCTCTATCTGGACCCATAACTTCTTTTAAAGTTGCTTTTGTGATATCCCAAAATTTATTGTGATTATCGTTCAATAATAAAACGATTCGTGTAGATTGAGAATTAAATGATGAAGGCACATGTTTGATGGCATGTTCAATGATGTTTTCAACGTCCTCATCTGAAATTGAAATTTCTGTGTCTAAACTATATATCGTTCTTCTTGTTTCAATCGCATTTTGTAAAGATGTAAGGTCATCTGATTTTTTATTAAATAGTCCCATAAAGGACCCTCCTTCAATCTATTTTGTATATTTAATATATCAATTATACCTATATTTGTCTATTTATCTTTATTAAATTTCTAAAATAAACCTAATTCTTAAATATACGCTATAATTAATGAAATATTTCTACATATCTAATATAATAAGTGTGTTAGAAGTGTATTTTTCTTAAAATTGGGGGGGGGAGCAAGTGAGTAATAATAAAAAACATAAATTTGCAATTTCAGGTTTTGTGTTTGTGTTAAGTGCATCGTTATTAACTAAAACTACACATGGTGAAGAAACACAGTATCCATATGATTCAACTTTAAATACACCAAATAAATTAAATGAAAATGTTTCAAATACCTTAAATAATGATTTTAACGATAATTCAACAGATAGTGATGACACTGATTTGAACGATGGCATTGATAATGGCTCAAGCGAAGAACCAACCGACTCAGCTGATTCTGATGACGGCCAAAATGATGGTTCAAGTGAAGAACCGACAGATCCAGATAACACAGACGGCGGTCAAGATGATGGATCAAGTGAAGAACCAACGAATCCGGATAATCCAGACGATAGCCAAGATGATGGGTCAAGTGAAGAGCCAACGGATCCAGATAACCCAGACGATGGTCAAGATGATGGGTCAAGTGAAGAGCCAACGGATCCAGATAATCCAGACGATGGCCAAGATGATGGGTCAAGTGAAGAGCCAACGGATCCAGATAATCCAGACGATGGCGAAAATGATGGCTCAAGTGAGGAACCAACAGACCCAAATAATCCCGACGATGGCCAAGATGATGGGTCAAGTGAAGAGCCAACGGATCCAGATAACCCAGACGATGGTGAAGATGACGGATCAAGTGAGGAACCAACAGACCCAAATAATCCCGACGATGGTCAAGATGATGGCTCAAGTGAGGAACCAACGAATCCAGATAACCCAGACGATGGCCAAAATGATGGATCAAGTGAGGAACCGACAGATCCAGATAACCCAGACGACGGTCAAGATGATGGATCAAGTGAGGAGCCGACCGATCCAGATGACGGTCAGAACGATGGTCAAGATGATGGATCAAGCGAAGAACCGTCAGATCCAGACGATGGTCAAGATGATGGCTCAGGCGAGGAGCCAACAAATCCAGATGACGGTCAAAACGATGGTTCTAGCGAGGAACCAACGGAGCCAGATGACGGTCAGAACGATGGCCAAGATGATGGCTCAAGCGAGGAACCAACGGAGCCAGATGACGGTCAGAACGATGGCCAAGATGATGGCTCAAGCGAGGAACCAACGGAGCCAGATGACGGTCAGAACGATGGCCAAGATGATGGCTCAAGCGAGGAACCAACGGAGCCAGATGACGGCCAGAATGATGGTCAAGGTGATGGCTCAAGTGAAGAGCCAACGGATCCAGATAACCCAGACGGTGGTCAAGATGATGGTTCAAGTGAAGAACCGACAAATCCAGATGACGACCAGAACGATGGTCAAGATGATGGATCAAGTGAGGAGCCAACAAATCCAGATGACGGCCAGAACGATGGTCAAGATGATGGGTCAAGTGAAGAGCCAACGGATCCCGATAATTCCGACGATGGCCAAGATGACGGATCAAGTGAGGAACCAACAGATCCAGATAATCCAGACGATGGCGAAAATGATGGCTCAGGCGAGGAGCCAACAAATCCAGATGACGGTCAAAACGATGGCCAAAACGATGGTTCTAGCGAAGAACCGACAAACCCAGATGACGGTCAGAACGATGGCCAAGGTGATGGCTCAAGTGAAGAGCCAACGGAGCCAGATGATGGCCAAGACGATGGCTCAAGCGAGGAGCCAACGAATCCCGATAATCCCGACGATGGTCAAGATGATGGGTCAAGTGAGGAACCAACGTACCCAGATACTCCAGACGATGGTCAAGATGATGGGTCAAATGAAGAACCAACAAACCCAGATGACGGCCAAAATAATGGTGAAGAGGGTAGCTCAAATGAAGAACCGTCATACCCAGACAAAACGGACAATGGTTCAAATTCCGGACCTATAGTGCCCGATACTCCAGATGATGGAAATAATAACGGCTCAAACGATGGTTCAACAAACCCAGATCGTCCTGATAATAATACAAATGGTGGGTCGAGTGAAAGTCCAACCGATTCGGATAACAACTCTAGCGAAACACCTACACATTCAGATGGTGGAACGCATAATGACTCAACTAATCATTCAACACCTCATGAGACGCATGGTGAAAATTCAAACGACGGTGGGGTAATTTTCCCAACGCCTACACATGACAATAATGATAGTAGTTCTGATAGCGTGCCAACGAAACCAAACCATTCAAATTCACATCATAATAGTCATCATAGGGCAGAATTCCCAAACAATAATCGAGATCATCAGTCAAATAATATAGGAGTTCCAGTTCAACCACATCGTAGCTTAGACTATAAATCTCCATTAGATATTAAATCTAATGACAATCATATTTCTTCTACATCACATAACCATCACAATGGAACAGTCGGTAGAAGCTCAACATTTAATCGAAACAAATATAATTCAAACACGTATGATGACAATCTATCTCGTTCATTCAACACTGATAGTGGTCAACATCAAACAACAGCTCAAAAAAATATTGAGGATTTTAATATATTTGGTTATAGACCTTTTTCAGATAGAGAAAAGGGTAACGATGATAACCAATTAATACACCGCTTCAAACAA
Source organism: Staphylococcus hsinchuensis (assembly GCF_038789205.1). Classification (NCBI taxonomy): domain Bacteria; kingdom Bacillati; phylum Bacillota; class Bacilli; order Caryophanales; family Staphylococcaceae; genus Staphylococcus; species Staphylococcus hsinchuensis. The sequence goes on along the minus strand of NZ_CP128355.1, from coordinate 2,164,756 downwards.
ATGGCGGACGGATCATTTAAGTACAATCCTTTTATTTTAAATCAAGTGAAACATTTAAATAAAATTGGTAAAGTTTCGAACAAAGATATTTCTTCATTGTTAAAGAGACAGCGTTTCCCAGATAATTCATTTTTAAATCGTTTGCAACAAGGGACAAATTATTTTAAATTCCAATATTTTAATCCACTTAAAGCTAAAGATTACTATGAAAATCTGGATAAACAAGTATTAGCGCTCGTTACTGGTGAAATTGGTTCAATGCCTGACTTAAAAGAAAACGCAAGTTCGAAAGTAAATGGAAAATATGAATATCATACGAGCAGTGATCAAGAGTATACGCAAACAACTGATCCGAGTAAAAAGGATTCCAATGGTATCAAATTTGAACGTACATTATTTGGATTAATTATTGCTATAGTCACAATCTTTCTAGGTGTGTTGATTGGTTTCTTTGTTAAACGTAAAAATGACGACAAAGCAAAAAGTACGTCATAAAAGATAAATTTGTATTAGCATAAAATATTAAATAGAAAAAGAGAAACTAAGCATAATCATTATGCTTAGTTTCTCTTTATTTAAATAACTTTTTCAAGTTATGTTTCACATTATAAGAAAATCAAATGGTAAATAAATGATGCTTTCTCTTGTATTTCTTTTAATTTGTCTGGACCTATAACAACTTGGAATATAACGACAATACTATTTTGCATTATATGAATTAAAATTGATACCCAAATACGTTTAGTATATGCATAAAAAATAGCTAAAATGAAGCCCATTCCAAAATATGTAAGGAAGTATGCTGGATCTCCGTGTGCCAAACTGAATATTGCTGAACTTACAATAGCAGCAATTAAGAATCTTATTACTTTATTACCTTTCATCATATTGAAAAGTTCACCAAATATCACTTTACGGAAGACATATTCTTCTAAAATAGGTCCCACTGTTGAAATTAAAATAATGAAGAATGGTATTTCTTGTGCAACTTTCATTAATCTATCCGTGTTAGGACTTTTTTCTGGGGCTCCAAATACATATATATTGATTAAGTTTGCAGCCATTTGGTATATCATTACGACGACTAAACCGACAATGGCCCATAACACAACATATCTTTTTTCCTCTTTAGGTTGTTGATCTAATCGTGTTGGATTTTTCACAAATTGATGTATAGTTACAATTAAAATTGCTGCGATGATAAAAAAGGCTACTTGTGTGTAAATACTAGTAAAAATTAAATCTTTACCTTTTAAATTTTTAAATAGACCTGCCATTTGCATAAAGCTAACACCTAATTGCGCAAGTCCATAAATTAATAATGTCAATACTGACACCCAAATACGCGACATGATGTACCTCCAAAATAAAGATTATAATTCATTCTATCGTAAAATGAACTAACGTACAAAGTTAATGACAAACGTTATAACTTGAAATGTTGACCAAATTTGATTATTATAGATACTACATTAGCACTCAACACATTCAACTGCTAATAAATTGAGATTCTGAGGAGGAACAATTCATGCTTAAACCATTAGGTAGTAGAGTAGTAATACAAAAGAACGAACAAGAGCAAACAACAAAAAGCGGTATTGTACTAACTGATAGCGCTAAGGAAAAGTCAAACGAAGGGACAATCATTGCAGTCGGAGCTGGCCGCTTACTAGACAATGGTACACGAGTTACTCCTGAAGTTAAAGAAGGCGACACAGTAGTGTTTCAGCAATATGCCGGTACAGAAGTTAAACGCGGCGATGAAACATACTTAGTCTTAAATGAAGAAGATATTTTAGCGATTATTGAATAATAAACTTTTAAATATAAAAATGTAATACACATAAATGGAGGTATGTAAGTTATGGCAAAGGACTTAAAGTTTTCAGAAGATGCTCGTCAATCTATGTTACGCGGGGTAGATAAACTCGCTAACGCCGTTAAAGTTACAATTGGCCCTAAAGGACGTAACGTAGTATTAGACAAAGAATATACATCACCACTTATTACAAATGATGGTGTGACAATTGCGAAAGAAATTGAATTAGAAGACCAATATGAAAATATGGGTGCGAAACTTGTACAAGAAGTTGCAAACAAAACAAATGAAATTGCTGGTGACGGTACAACAACTGCAACTGTATTAGCGCAAGCAATGATTCAAGAAGGTTTGAAAAACGTTACAAGTGGCGCAAACCCAGTAGGTTTACGTCAAGGTATTGATCAAGCCGTTGAAGTGGCTGTAGATGCATTACAAAATATTTCTCAAAAGGTCGAAAATAAAAATGAAATTGCTCAAGTAGGTTCAATTTCTGCGGCTGATGAAGAAATTGGTAAATATATATCTGAAGCAATGGAAAAGGTAGGTAACGACGGCGTTATCACGATTGAAGAATCTAACGGTTTCAACACTGAACTAGAAGTAGTAGAAGGTATGCAATTTGACCGTGGTTATCAATCTCCATATATGGTAACAGATTCAGACAAGATGACTGCTGAGTTAGAAAGACCTTATATCTTAATTACAGATAAGAAAATTTCTTCATTCCAAGACATCTTACCTCTATTAGAACAAGTAGTACAAGCCAATAGACCTATTTTAATCGTTGCAGACGACGTTGAAGGTGACGCTTTAACAAATATTGTACTTAACCGTATGCGTGGTACGTTCACAGCTGTGGCAGTTAAAGCACCAGGTTTCGGTGATCGTCGTAAAGCAATGTTAGAAGATTTAGCTATCCTAACAGGTGCTCAAGTGATTACAGATGATTTAGGTTTAGAACTTAAAGACGCTACAATGGATATGTTAGGTACTGCAAATAAAGCAGAAGTAACAAAGGATAATACAACTATTGTTGATGGTGACGGTGACCAAGACAATATTGACGCTCGTGTAAGCCAAATTAAAGCTCAAATCGAAGAGACAGATTCTGACTTTGATAGAGAAAAATTACAAGAACGTTTAGCTAAATTAGCAGGAGGCGTTGCTGTAATTAAAGTTGGTGCAGCAAGTGAAACAGAATTAAAAGAGCGTAAATTACGTATTGAAGATGCATTAAACTCGACACGTGCTGCGGTTGAAGAAGGTATCGTAGCTGGTGGTGGAACTGCATTCATGAATATCTACGATAAAGTTGAAGCAATCGAAGCGGAAGGCGATGTAGCGACAGGTATTAACATTGTATTGAAAGCATTAGAATCACCTGTGCGCCAAATTGCCGAAAATGCTGGTCTTGAAGGTTCAGTTATAGTTGAACGACTTAAGAATGCAGAGCAAAGCGTTGGATTCAATGCGGCAACAAATCAATGGGTAAATATGTTAGATGAAGGTATTGTTGACCCAACTAAAGTTACACGTTCTTCACTACAACATGCAGCAAGCGTGGCAGCGATGTTCTTAACTACTGAAGCAGTTGTAGCCAATATTCCTGAGGAAAATAATGGCGGAGACGCTCCAGCACCAAACATGGGCGGTATGCCTGGAATGATGTAATAAGCAACTGAATAATGGTCATATCATAATTTGACTTTGCCATTAATAACGGTTGTCAATATAAAATCACCATGAGTATTGAAACTCGTGGTGATTTTTTTATGTATAAGAATATAAGTAAAGGGTATTATAATTAAGAATAGTTTCTGAGTTTCGTAAAAGGGGGAGAAACAAATTGACTAAAAAAACAGTTTTCAACGTGATTGATACAGGCGTAAATTATTTATTGAGCAACTACGAAAGTTGGGGTAATGAAGTAGTTTTAGACAAGGAAAGTGAATTCTTTCCTAATACATTACATTGGCAATATGGACATGTCTTAACGATTTTTGAAAGTGGTTTATCTATTTGCGAACAAAATGAAGTAGACATTCAAAAATACACACAATTTTTCGGATATGGTACGTCTCCAAAAGATTGGGGAGATGTTGAACCACCAAGTATTGAAGAAATATTCAACCATATTAAAACACTACCAGAACGTGCAGAGAACCTTACTGATGAACAATTAGAAATAGAATTAGATCAACCGATTGCAGGCTGTAAAACATTAGATGAATTGCTTGTGTTAAATGCAATTCATATCCCATTACATGCAGGTAAAATCGAAGAAATGTCTCGTGTATTAAAACAAAATCAATAATAAGTTAAAAAAATATAAAGCCTGAGGCGCAAACACGTCTCAGGCTTTTTTGATTATTAATCGAACTTATTTTATTCACTTTTAGCTTGAAGATCTTCAATTGCTTTAGCAATCATATCAAATACGTATGGGATATCATCTTTTTCAATACAACTGAATGCAATTCGAATATCAGTAGCGTTTAAAGCGATAATACCGATTGAATAGTGTTCGATAAGATGTTCACGTAATTCTTCCGGTTTAACATCTTGAACTTTCACTGCCATAAAGTAGCCTGAATTGAAATCATATGGTTGCCAGAATTTTTTGTATTTTTCATCATAAACGACTGATTTTGTAACTTCATATCGTGCTTGAAGTGTATCTATATTATGTTGAATTTCCTTTTCAAATGTTTCAGGATGTTCTAAAACGTATTTAACAGCACTTTGTGAAGGCATTGGACCGCTAGAAATATTACTGCGTATTAACCCTTTAACTTTCGCTTCTAAAACTTGTTTTGTAGTTTCATCATTTACACCAAATGTGATAAATCCAACACGTAAGCCCCAAGCGAAGAATTCTTTTGTAGCACCATCTAAACGGATAGGTAACAAGTTTTCTTGTTGTAGATTAGTGAGTGCTGTAAATAATGACTGCGTATATACGTCTTCATAGAATAAGCCGTAATAAGCGTCATCCACAATAGCAATGACATTCGTACCTCGCTCAGCTAATGATTGAATTGCCTCAACCATAACTTTTACTTCTTCTTTATTTGGAGTATAGCCAGTAGGGTTGTTAGGGTAATTTAAAATTAAAATCACTTTATCTTTCTCATAGTTTTCTAAATGTTTAACAAGACCATCAGTTGTGAAATTACCTGATTCATCAAAAATATTATAAGTTTCTATATCTACACTATGTCTCGTACTATAAACAAGCTTGTAGTTACCCCAATTGTGCGTTGGTAATAGCAATGTATCACCACTATCTGCGAACATATCACCTACGATTGATAAACCATGTGTTAACGCATTTGTTGCAATTGGTCGTGAGAAATCTTCTTTTTTTAGATCTGGGTTTTCTTTTAACATTTTTTGTTGCCATAAATCACGTAATGACTCTAAACCTTGAGGTGGGGCATAAGGAAATATTTCATCAGGCTCTAAATGATGGAATACATCATTTAACGTATCTGCATACATTTTACGATCACTATATGTTGCCATACCTATCGTTGCGTTATATTTTGTAGATTTAGCTTCTGCAGATTGTGACAAAATCCCTTTAGGATAGTAAATTAATTTACCAAGATCTGAGAGCATATCTGCAACATTTGGGTTTGATTTAGATAATTTTTCGTTTAAATCTAAAGCTAATGGATTCATAGTAGGACAACCTCTCTTTTTTGATTGATATTATTATATTATCTTGAAATGCTTTAAAATAAAAGTATTGAACCAACAATACCTACAAATTATGAAAAAAATACCCTTATACCGAACATACGTTCTATTTTTATGTTAGAATATAAGAAGGCCATTGTTATTCCTCATGGCACTCTTTGTTATGGGAGGTGTAGTATGATTATGTGGTGGCAAGATATGGTTATGACGTTAATAACAGGTGGCATACTTGTTGTTTTCCGTGTCTGGTTAGACATTAAATGGAAAGACAAATAGGTGGCCTTGCACAAAAAACCCCAAGTCTGTGGCAGCAGACTTGGGGTTTGTGTAGTATGACTTGTGGATACATTTACATTTTACCATTAAAGTATTATGTCTGCAATCAATTCATGTATTTATACAAAATGTACAATATATATCTAGAATTATAAGTGATTTAAACTGGGTGAAATGAGAAAAAATCGTGTTTATGTATTCCATAAGTCTTTTTTACGATATTAATCTTATTTTTAATAAGTAAATATGTGACGTTCACTATTTAGATATTCAGTATAAAATTTGATATACTGTGAGTGTTTGAGGTGAAAATATGAAACATTTAACAAAAATATTTGTAATAATTGCTATTATCGCTTTTATTGTGGGTTATTATTTACAAGCGACTGGTAATGAAAGTGCTGGCATTAAATTATTATTAGCAGCGATAATGTTTATGATTTGTGCATTTATTAACAGATACAATGATCGACGAAAAAAGCAAAACCAAGACAAGCATAAAAAGTAAAGTGTATATAACTACGAGTGAGACTGATGTAATGGGTTTCGCTCGTAGTTTTTTATGCATACTGTATATATACTATATATACAGTTGTATGATATTCCCCTAAAGAAAAATGCGATTATCTCAATTATTTTTACAAATACCCTTTACAAAACAGTGTATATTGTATATATTGTGTATATACAGTCGTAAGGGAGGACGTTAATGAAGATACTTTTAAAGAATAATAGTGAACGACCCATATACGAACAAATCAAACAACAAATTAAAGAAAACATTTTAAAAGGTTATGTTGCACCTGGTGAACACTTACCATCTATGCGCGAATTAGCTGAGGATTTAAGTGTCAGCGTAATTACAACTAAAAGAGCTTACGAGGATTTAGAAAAAGATGGATTTGTTTTTACCATTAGAGGAAAGGGTACTTTCGTAAAGGAACAAGATAGTTCTATTTTAAAGGAAAAACAATTTATAGTTATTGAATCATTAGCGAAATCGATGACGAAAGAAGCAAAAACAATAGGCATGCCATTATCCGAACTGCAAGAAATACTAGCTATGATATTTGAGGAGGATAACGAATGAACGCAATCGAACTTAACGATGTAAGTTATCAATTCAAGAAGTTCTCCCTCAAGGATATTAGTTTTAGCGTACCCCAAGGTTACGTAACAGGATTTATCGGATCTAATGGTGTGGGTAAAACAACGTTAATTAGATTGATTATGGATTTGATAGAACCGGATGGTGGAGAAATCAATATCTTTAATCAAAGAATGAAAGAGAATCCTTTAGAAATAAAGAATAAAATAGGTTTTGTATACTCCGATTTATATCTTAATGACAAATGGACAATAAAACAAATTGAATCCTATATTGCACCTTTTTATAAGAAGTGGGATCACACAGTTTTTGCTAATTATCTGGAGAAATTTAACCTGCCGTACAAAGGAAAAATAAAAACTTTCTCAACAGGAATGTTGATGAAATTATCTATTGCGATTGCTTTTAGTCATGAGGCAGAGTTATTTATTTTAGATGAACCTACTTCTGGTTTGGATCCAATTGTTAGAAACGAAGTATTAGAAATAATTCAAAAAGAACTTATTGATGAAAATAAAACAGTCTTTATTTCTACACATATCATTTCAGATTTAGAAAAGATAGCTGATTATCTTGTTTATATTAAAGAAGGAGAAGTCGTCTTAAATTCATATATAGATGATATAATAAGTAAATTTAAAATCGTTAAAGGTGATGCAGAGCACATAGACAGTGAGCTGAAAGATTTAATGAACTACGTTGAATATAATCGTACTGGCTATGTAGCACTTACCGAATATGCAAATGTATTTAAAGAATTGTTCGGTAATCAAGTTACTATCACTGAACCGTCAATTGAAGATCTAATGGTCTATCTTGAAAAAGGTGAATATAATCATTCAGATTCTGGTGGAATGATTGATCAACAGGAGGACATTAGATGAAAAATTTACTTATTCGAAATATAAAATTACGTAAGTGGACGATTTTAATTTACGCGATATTACTTATACTTTCTCCTTTGCATCTAATTATTAGCAACGATACGATCTTTACTAAAGTTAGTTATTCTTGTGTTGCTATGCTGTTGTTGTTTATCTCACTCAAAGATTCAGGTCATGCCTTCCGTTTTTATAGTAAACTTGGTCATCGTCGTGCTTATGATTTCTTTGGAAGTTTACCCGTTTCTAAGAAAGATTTGCTTAATGCTAATTATATAACTGTTTTAGTGTTTACATTAGTTGGTGCTGGTATCTTATCTTTATATAACATGCCAGATTCTAATTTAGCCGACAGTGATGTGAACTTTAATTATACAATTCCAATCTCCTATATGACGATTAACTTTTTTGCGATTCCAATTGCATTTAAGCAATTCATCGAACGAAAGGCAGAACGCATTTCTTTCTTAGTTTACTTATTGTTTATGTTTATATTAGTACCATTTGCTGTTGCTTTCAGCATAATTGGTATTACGTTGTTGTTTCAAATTGATTTTTCTTTTTTAAATAAATGTGAATGGTTGTTGAATTATGGTTTGCTAGTATTGAGTATTATATTTTTCGTAATTAATTATTTTATGCAGTTTAAAAAATTAAAATCACACTAAAGGGGGCACATATATGCAATTAAAAGATATTACAAAGACGTACGGTAGTAACAACGTATTGGACCATATTAATTTTGACTTTGATAAAAGTCGCATCGTTGGTCTAATTGGTAAAAATGGTGTCGGAAAGACAACATTAATGAAAGTTATGAATGGTAATATCGTAAATTTCAAAGGTGACGTAAAAGTAAAAGCTAAACAAAATATAGGGTATCTTATTGAAAACCCTAAGTTATATGGTAACAAATCAGGTTTGTATAACTTAAAATTATTTGCAAATGTATTAGGTGAAGGGTTTGATAAAGAGTATTCAAATCATATTATTGATGCATTTGGTATGAGACCTTACATTAATAAAAAAGTAAAAAAATATTCAATGGGTATGAAACAAAAGTTAGCGATTGCTGTTTCATTAATGAATAAACCTAAATACTTAATTTTAGATGAACCAACTAATGGAATGGACCCAGATGGTTCAATCGATGTACTTAAAACAATTGAACAACTTGTAAAAGATTTAGATATGAAAATTTTAATCTCAAGCCACAAACTTGAAGATATTGAATTAATTTGTGACCGTGCCATCTTTTTAAGTGACGGAAACTTTGTACAAGATGTCAATATGGCAGAGGGTGCACCTACTGATTCTACAATTCTTATTCTTCCGAAAGAACATTTTGATAAAAGTTTAGATTACTTGAAAAAGAACTTTGAAATTGTTCAATCAGAAAAGAGCAGCAAAGAAATTATCCTAAAAGGTCAAAAGAACTATCAGAAGTTACTTAAAGGGTTAGCAAGTATTGATGTGTTCCCTGAATTTATTGAAACACGTAAGAGCTCGTTACGTGATACTTACTTCAATATTAATCAGAAAGGTGGCAAATAATGAATAGTTTACAACTTGTAAAATATGATATGTATAGCATCTTAAGAAGTCCATTAACGTATTTAGCACTAATTTTAGTTTTGGTTCCAATCATTACTTTTACAATATTAGCAAATCAAAATAATCATGAAGTAGATGGTAATACAGTTTTAACTGCTGGCAGCTGGTTCTTCTCAATTATGGGGTTACTGTTCGTTATTAAGACAATCACACGTGATATTTCGAATGGTACAATTCAACTTTACATGAATAAGAAATCTAGTCGTATTGGATATATTGTTGCAAAAACAATTTCTATGATTTTAATTGCGATTTTAATTACAGTTTTACTTATAATTTTTGTTCTAATTGTACAAGGTGTGGTTGATGGTAAAACTGTAAAAGCTGATAAGTTCTTTAACTTACTTTGGTTCTTTATTATGTTCCATTTATTCTTTGGATTACTATTATATCTTTTCTCATTATTTGTACCTAAAGCAGCTGTAATCTTTACAGTTGGTATATTCTTAATATTAGTTGTGCCATTCGCTGAACCATTTTTACCAATGATTCCAAAAATTGGCGATAACATCAAAGATTCTTTAAAATACATTCCATTCAGTTATCTAACTACTAAGACAACTGAAAGAGGAAATTATACATTCACACATTGGCAATGGTTTATCACTAGTGCTTCAATTGTAATACTATTTATTGCAAGTCTCTTATATGGAGCTAAAAAAGATATTTAATACGAATCAAAACCGGCAAAGTATCAACACTTTGCCGGTTTTTTTGTTTAACGTATGATTTAATGTTTATTTAGTTATCAGTTTATCTAATATAGAATCATAGACATGTTGCCACATTTGTGAATCGGTCTTGAAGCGGTTGCTAATAATTGTATGCGTTTCAGCAACTTTATCTTCATAGTTAGGATTGTCTTTTTCTGGTAAGGCTTCTCGAGTTTGTTCTACGAAATGTTGCGCTTGTCTTGCGCGTGGTCCCCATACCGTTTCTTGTTCAAATTGATCATTTAAAAATACAAAAATAGGTATAGAACGAGCTGTTCCATTTGTTAAATATTGGTCTATTAAATTCGTGTCCTCATCACGATGGAAGACACGAACGTCAAAATTTAGTGATTCGCTAATATGCTTTAAGATCGGCACATTCATCATTGCATCCCCACACCAATCTTCTGTTATAACCAAAACTTTACTATAATTTAAACGCTTTATTTGATCTAAACGTTCATCTTGTTCTGGGACTGTAAAAGAGTTATAAATAGTTAATAATCCCTCTTTATTTTGAGTCATAGCTTCGATATATTGCTCTAGTGGCTGACTTTTTTTGAAATATGTTTCGAGATTTGTCATAGTATCTCCACCCCTTTTATTTTATTAAAAATGATTATAACAATCTTCAAATCAAAAAGTAAATTTTTATACGTTATCGTACGTGAATAAATCAGTTTTCAAGTTTTAACGTGAAAGTGATTAATTCATATGCTATATTAAAAAGTAATGTAACATAACAATATGAAATTGTTTCATTCTAAGATGTCTTAAAAGCTGAGCGAACATGATGACAAGATTATTACTCTAGAATGGCGGTAGATATTTTGGATAAAATTACGTTTTTGAATGAACTTGAGCAAGAGTTAGATGGCCTCGCTAGAATAGAAAGAGACAAAGTAATGTTTGAGTATGAAGATTACTTTTTTGAAGAGGAAAGTAAAGGGAGAAATGAGTATCAAATCATCGGTGCGTTGGATTCACCCAAACAGATAGGGAAAGAGATTTTAGCAAAACGTGCAATTGCTTCAGCTGAATCACGACCAAATGCAAAGACAATTATCCGCGCAATTATGGCTTCTTTGGGCATGGGTATCATTTCTGTTTTACTGATTTTGGTATCTACTATTTTTTTAGGTTTCGGGATGTTTATACTGTTATTATTCTCCTTGTTTTTAATATTAAGTCCAATTTTATTAGTTATAAATGGGTTGGTGTCACATAATTTGAGTTTTGCATTAAGTAACTATTTATTTGCAATTTCCTATACAGGACTAGGCATCGTCTTGTTTGTATTTATTGCTAATCTAGCACATTTCGTATATAGGCTGATATTAAAATACCTTCGTTGGAACATTAAAACAATTAGAGGAAGGGCAGTCGGATGAAGAAGTTATTTATTAGTGGTTTAATTATTTTCGTTGTATGTTTCGTTCTCGCAAGTGTAATGTGGTTTGGCTTTGAACGACAAAATAATAAATTAAATACTGCACATAAATCTTTTCCAAATGACAAAATTAATGGACTTCATATCTCTAGTCAAAACAGTTTCGTCGAAGTTAAACGTGGCAAGCAATTTTCAGTATCATATAAGGGGCAAAAGAAATTAAATGTTCAAAACCATAATGGGACGCTCTATATTAAAGAACAAAGAAATAGTGAGGACCATTATGGGTTAAACTTTAACCCATTTAGAAAGATTAAAGAACACTTAGTTGTTACAGTGCCTGACAAGAAATTAAAACAATTTGATTTAAAAAGTAAAAGAAATAGAGTAGAAGTGAATCAACTTGATGTCGAAAAAGCAAAAATAAACATGGCTTATGAAGGAATCGTTAAGGTTGGATTAAATCGTTCTAACGTGGATAAATTATTTTATCGTGGTAAGAATTCACCAGTAACTTTAACGAAAGATAAAATTGCGAATGCTAATATTAAAAGTAGTAACGCCCATATTAACGCTGAAGAGTCACTCATTGAAAAATCAGTTTTATTAGTGACACGAGATAAAGATATTCATTTAGATAAAATGGATATTAATTCAAACTTTAAAGCATCTTCAGAAAATGGAGATATAATTATGTCATATAATAGAAAGCCTGAAAATGTATTACTCAAATTAAACCCATCTGATGGTAAATCAAAAGTTTTCAACAGCAGCTTTAATGATGACAAAGTAGGCAAAGGTGATAATGTTTTAGAAATGTATACAGAAAAAGGAAATATTCAAATAAATTAGTGGTTCCCGTTTATCATTAAAGAAGCATCTCGAAGTTAGACAAGTAGCTTCGGGATGCTTTTTTACTTAGTGCGTACATGAGTAAATGTCGAGCCTTATTAGTATGAAGCGAAAGTTAAATTAGTATCGATTGAACCTTTAAAAGATTTAATTTCTAATGTTTCACCTTGTAACCATTTACTAAAATCAATTTTAGAAGGTGATTGATTTTCCCCTAATGTGAAATAGACAATTCTTTTTTTAGGCTCATACAAACTTGTGTGGATCGTACCTGACCAACTTTTGAATAACTTACTATATATTTCATACTCTGGATTGTTGAACAATTCGAATGCTTCCATTTTATCCATAGATGAATTCGGAGTTTGTTGGATAAGTCTCGATAATCTTTCTGTTGATTCTTTAGTGTAATTGCGATTTTCGTGTGTTAATAATTCAAAGTGGTTTGTACATGTACGGTCATATCTTACGTCAATATTACGTGGTGTGACTTCAACAATAGCATGATTCAAATTTGCATCCATTACGATATAACTAAATGAGCTTCTGTGTGGTATTTCTTTAAGTAATTGGATAGCTTCAGAGACATTTTTACAGTTCTGTAATATCAATCGCCCAATCATATAACATACAAAGCCGTCTCCAGGTTTCTTACGATGCATAAAGTTATAGCCCATCGTTAAGCCATGTTCATTCATGCCATCCATTCTTCCTGTGACACGAGATGTAGGGCCTATTTGAGCATATCCTCCATCATTTGGTTGAAATAATAAAAAGCGTCCATCATATGTAGCAGGATGATAATCATAATTACGAACCATATAGTCATTGCCTAAAAATATTGTACACCCACTATTTTTTAGTTTTGTGAAGCGGTAATGTCCGAAATTGAGTATCATTTGGCTAGTTGGTAGTTGAAGAACTTCTTGCATTCCTTTTATTTCTTCCCATATTTGGGGTGCATACATTTGGAAAATATCGTATGTTTCTTTAATGTGAATGTCAAAACGTGGCATGCGTTTGCGCCATTCTTTTTCTCTATTTTTTAATAAAGCTGTTTGTTTGAGCCATTGACCCGTTTGCACACCTAAATCAAAATGAGACCCACGATGTGTTAAAATATCTGATTTAACTTGTTGCATTATTTAAAAACTCCTCATTTAATTCATCTTACAATTTTGTTATATCATTGTAACTCTAGCTTAATTGTATTATACATCATTATTGGTTAGTATAAATGTAACAACAGGGAATGACGAATAAATTTGGTTAGAGGGGCGAATTTAATGTTTAATTCAGTTAGAGATGCAATTTCAGTATGGTGGGGTAATTAAAGCTCAGCGTATAGTACTTGACTTACATTAAGGATCGAACAAAAATGTTGAATAAGTATAACATCAACTTTCATATTACGATGTATAAGGGATAGTTGGGGTGATTTCTATGTTGTATATAGGTAGAAATTATCCCAGCTTTTTTGTAGTATAAAATAATTTCTTTGTTGATTATATTTTGCAATTTAAAGGTAAATATCAGTTATTTATCTTAGATATTTGAATTAGGGCAAGACTTTCTGATAACATCGATTATAATCACTACATATTAAAGTATTAGTAAATATATTATAAGTAGATGTGACTTCATCTATTTTATGTTAAATGCACAGTTGCACAGTGGGTATATATTTATTGATGCTTGCAAATATGCTATTATTTAATATAGATGTGTTAATAATTTATTGAGGTGAAACAGAATGTGGAATTTTATTAAAGGTTTATTTAAATTTGTAATGGGTACAATCCTTACTTTATCTCTATTAGCGGGAATCGGTGTAGTAGCATTCGCTTATATCTTTAAAAAAGACTTTGAAGATATTGAAAACAAAACTAAAGAAATTGTTTCAGATATTGAGGCAAACAACTAAAAAAGATTATAGCGTAATGATACGTTGTATAAGCTATAGTCAAAGAATTTCTATATGAAAAGGGCAGAACAACAGCAACTCAAAAAAGTTGGTGGTTTCTGTCCTTTTTTATGTTTCACAAATAAACAACATACAAGAAGATGTAAATTGTTTGATAGCAATAGTCATGGCATCATTAGATGGTGAAATGAGGAAATAGGATGATAACACGATGAGTCTGAGACAAAAATAGGTGTCTCAGACTCTTTATCAACTTGGCAATAGATGTCTGAATTGAAAATGCGCTTAGAACAAGCTTTTTTTAATCCTAGTCATCCTTGCCGGGGTGGGACTACGAAATCTCTATTAGAAAATTCGATTTCTGTCCCGCTCCCATTTTTATGTTTGGAATAAGGGCGATGTAAGTTAATGCTCGATTTGAGCAATACGTGTAATATCTAATAATGATAACTTGACCGTTTGAGGATTAGTTTGTGTATGACCTTCAATGAATAATTGTAAGGTGTCGATGCGTGAGATTTCTAAGGTGATTGTTTCTATCCAACCGTCGTTGAAAAATTCAACTTGAACTGGACGATTGTGATGTAACGCTTGATGAAGCTGACAATTGAGCTCATTTAATTGATCGTCTGATAATAATGGACGTTCGACTTTATTTTGATCGTGCATATATTGTTTAATTGTTTCAAATTGTTCGGGTAAAGTAGCGAACGGTTGCCATTTAATTTTGCCACGACCATGAGGAATACGTGGATTTAAATATTGTCTTGGAACCTTTCTGTAATCAGTCTCGTATTTATACGGATCAGGAGCATCTGGGTTTATAATCATCTAATCACCTCAAATCAATAATAGAACATTTGTTCGATTTTATCAAGTGGTAAAGGCGGAAACAAAAATAGTTTTCTCAGCACCTTTGTCAATTCGTGGGACAGAAATCAAATCTCTGTTAGAAATTTGATTTCTGTCCCACGACCACTAAAATGAAACAAGATATACTCAAAGTAAATAAGTGATACTTAAATTAAATAGACGAAATTCGGGAATATGAAAGCATCAAGTACTATGTATTTCATTTATGCATGCTTGGAAAGTATTAATTTTACAAATCGATAAAAACATAGATAATATAAGTAAGGATAGTTAAATAACTCAAAGAGACTTCACACTTATTACTAAAGTAATGGGTGAGTATGAATAAAATCATTCTATTATATTGGAGGAGTTAGTATGACGACAATCGGATATATCGGCTCGTATACAAAGAAAGACGGTAAAGGGGTGTATCGTTTTCAACTTGATGAAAATTCAGGGAAAATAACAGAAGTTGAAACAGGCTATGAACTTGAAGCTTCAACATATGTAACGCAACATCAATCATATTTATATGCGATTACCCGTGAAGGTGACGACTGTGGAATAGCAAGCTTTGAAATTCAACAAGATGGGCAGTTAACTTTAATTAATAAATGTTTAGCTTCCACAAAGGGGACAGGATGTTATATCAGTGTGTCACCAGATGGCAAATATGTCTTTGAAGCGATTTACGGGGCAGGATTGGCTAGAATTTATAAAGCAAATCCAGAAACTGGAGAAGTTGAACACTTAATACAAGAAATAGCACATGACTATACTATAGGACCAAAGGAACGCCAAGATCAAGCACATGTCCATTATTTAGATGTGACGCCAGATGAAAGATATGTGATTGCTATGGATCTAGGTACAGATAAAGCTGTGACTTATAAATTTGGTGATGAAGGTTTAACAGAATATGAAGTTTATGACTTTGAACAGGGAGACGGGCCACGACATATTACATTTCATGGTAACGGCAAGTTTGGATATGTTGTACATGAGTTATCAAATATGATTAGCGTTGTTGAATATAATGACGGTAAGATTAAAGAGTTAGAACGTCATTCTACAATCCCTGAAAACTTTAATGATGAAACGAAATTAGCAGGTGTTAGACTATCCCAAGATCAAAAATATGTTTATGTAAGTAACCGCGGTCATGATAGTTTAGCGATATTTAAAGTGAGTGAAACAGGAGCTTCAATTTCTGCGGTTGATATTGTTTCAAGCGGCGGTGTCTTTCCACGTGATTTCAATATTACGCCTTCTAACGATTATCTTGTATGTGCACACCAAGAAGGTGATTCTATTATAACTGTGTTTAAACGTGACAGCGTTACAGGATTGCTTGAAAAGGTAGATGATCACCAAACTGCAGCGGAAGGTGTTTGTGTGCAATTTTTAAAATAATAATATAAAAAACGCCATGCACTTATGCGCTTGGCGTTTTTTAGTTTAACGCGTATATAAACGTCGATGCTTTCAATTATTATAGAATTTCTTGATATATTTGAATTTCCCTTTATAAGGAGGGAACAATAAGCTTGATTCTAGACGAGTTGTTTTAAAAATATATGATTTATCATGGCTAAATGTATTGAAACTATATTTTCCGTGATAATGTCCAATGCCAGAGCCACCGACACCGCCAAATGGTAAGTTTGAATTAGCTAAATGCATCATTGTGTCATTGATGGCACCACCACCGAATGAAATTTCATTTAACACGCGTTCTGTTGCATTTTCATCTTCACTAAAGAGATACAGTGCTAATGGTTTAGGAAGTTTACGGATGGATTCAACAGCTTCATCGAATTCATCATACGTAATGATTGGAAATACTGGACCGAATATTTCGTCTTCCATAATTTTAGAGTCGAACGTAATTCCATCAAGTAAAGTTGGAGCGACATACAATTCATCTTCATCCGTTTCTCCACCAAGAATGATATCTGATTCATGTAATTGTAATAAGTGTTTCAATCTATCAAAGTGTCTTTGATTAACAATTCGTCCGAAATCTGGACTATCTTTCACTGATTTACCATAAAATTCTTTCAACGTTTGTTTCATGCCTTCGACCAATTGATCTTTTACTTTTCGTTGAACAAGAACGTAATCTGGAGCTACACATGTCTGACCCGCGTTTGCAAATTTACCGAAACTAATACGTTCACTAGCAACTTTAATATTCGCTGTATCATCCACAATAACAGGTGATTTACCGCCAAGTTCAAGTGTGACAGGCACTAAATTTTGGCTAGCAGCTTGATAGACAATCTTACCGACTTGTTTACTACCTGTAAAGAAGATGTAATCGAAAGGCATGTGAATTAATGATTGCGTTGTATTCGCATCACCCTGACAAACAGTAATATATTCTGGTGGACATGCATCTTCAATGATTTGTTGTATCACTTCTGAAACATTAGGTGTATATTCAGAAGGTTTAAGTATCACTGTATTACCTGCAGCTATTGCACCGATTAATGGTTCGAACAATAACTGGAAAGGATAATTATATGGACCGATAATCAATACAGTTCCATAAGGCTCTTTCATAATGTAACTTTTCGTAGGGAACATAAATATCGGAGTATTAACTTGTTTCACTTTAGTCCAATTTTTAAGTTCTTTCCTCGCTGCTTTGATATTTCTTAAAGTAAAACCTATTTCTGCTGCATACGCTTCAACTTTATTTTTGCCTAAGTCTTTTTGAAAGGCAGTTAATAAATCGTCCTCGTGATTACGAATACTTTTACTTAATTGCTTTAATTGTTTTTTTCTGAATTTAACATTTTTAGTTTCATGTGTATTGAAAAATTGTTTACATTGATCAAACCTTTGTTTTAAATCGTCCAATGATATCCTCCTAGTCTGACATACATAAATGTTGTCAAATTGATAAAAATGGAGTGGGACAGAAATCTAAAGTATTCGCAAGATTTCAATATCCCACCCCGGCAAGGGTGACTAGTTAGTCGTGACTATACGTTTGCTAGAGATGTAGTGAATAATTAACTTAAAGCATCTGTAATTTGTGGTACGACTTGTTTCTTTCTTGATACTACGCCTGGTAAGAAAGCAGTGCCGTTATCAAGTTCCACATCAAATGCTTGACCGACTTTATCTTTTTCTGATCCAACTGCTAAGATCTTAGAGTTACTGTTTAAAATGTCAGTAACAACGAGTACAAATAAGTCGTATTTTTCTTCTGCACTTGCAGTTAACATTTCTTTTTCAAGTTCTTCTTTACGTTCGAATACTTCATCGATGTCAACTGCGTTAACTTGTGCGATGCGTGTAGTGTTGTCGCCCATGTTGAATGATTTCGCATCCATTGTAATTAATTCTGAAGCGGATTTATCAGTTGTAGATGCGCCTGCTTTTAAGAAATCTAAACCGTATTGTTCTAAATCCACTTTGGCAATTGATTTTAAAGCTTCTGCGGCTTCCACATCTTCATCTGTACAAGTTGGTGATTTGAATAATAAAGTATCTGAAATAATTGCAGAAATCATTAATCCAGCGATTTCAGGAGAAATTTCAAAACCACGTTCTTTGTACATTTTATATAAAATTGTAGCTGTACAACCAACTGGTTCTGCACGGTAATAAAGAGGTGCAGCTGTTTCAAAGTTAGCAATTCTATGATGGTCAACGACATGTTGAATTTCAGCATCTGCAATAGAATCTGCACTTTGTTGGAATTCGTTATGGTCAACTAAGATAACTTTTTGATCGCTTAAATTATCTGATAGCAATTCAGGTGCATCGATTTTAAAATAATCTAACGCAAACTGAGTTTCAGCACCTACTTCTCCTAATCGATAAGGTGTTGCTTCAGTGTTACCTGTTTGCTTTTCAAAATCAGCCATAATAATCGCAGATGAAATTGCATCTGTATCAGGATTTTTATGTCCGAAAATATATGTTTTAGCCATGTAATCATTCTCCTAACCAATATTTTTAATTACATTTTAGCATGTTCAAGTGTCTTTATTCTACTTCGGCACCTAAAGAATTTTTAAAATGATCAAGTGCCCAATCATGCCCAACCGGATTGAAACTTGCAACGCCTTTAACTGGAATCGTTAAATGGTAGCCTAAATTATAAGCAGTTACTGCAGTGTGTAATATACAAATGTCAGTACATACACCTACAATTTCTAAGTGAGTAATACCACGTTCGCGTAACATGATATCTAATGGTGTGCCATGGAAAGAATCGTAGCGTGTCTTATCAAGATAATGTACGTAATCATTAAATAGAATGTTTTGATAAATATCGTTTACTTTACCGTAAAGTTCTCTACCTAATGTGCCAATAATATTGTGAGGTGGGAATAACTTACTTTCTGGGTGGAACTGGTTTTCTTCGTAATGCAAATCCATCATAAAGAAGATATCGTTTTTTTCTTTATTGTATGCTTCTATACGTTCAACAATATAACTTTCAATTTTTTGACCTGGTTCACCACAAGTTAATTTGCCGTTATCTGCGACGAAATCATTGGAATAGTCGACGATAATCAGTGCACTTTTCTTCATTTGTATAAAACACTCCCGTATTCAAGTTTGTAGTCATTATAAACTATATCATTAAAACTATAAAGGTTGTGCTACGGGTTTAAAAAATAGTTTAAACGTTAATATATAAATATTAATTTTTGAAAGGATTTCAATTATGATAAATGCTAAAGAATTTGGATTAAAAGGCAAAAATAAAAGAGCTGATACCCGTGCGTTACAACGTGCTTTGAATTATGCAAAAAAACATGGAAATACTGAAATATATATTCCAGCAGGTGAATACCATATTCGTAAAGCGCTCGTCATATATGCGCGTACATCGCTTATACTTGATGACAACGCAGTGCTTAAACGTTGTGGTAAAGATGCGTTGTTAAAGAATGGAACGAAGCTCAAACGTTATTACGGTTACGATGGAAATGGTCATATTCGAATCAGTGGTGGTACATTTGATATGAATGGTGAAGCATATCCATATAACAATACAGCGATGAGTATTGGCCATGCACGTGAAATAGAGATTAGAAACGTTACGTTTAAAGATATAGTAGGTGGGCATGCAATAGACGCATGCGGTTTAAATGGTTTATATATGGGTGGTTGTCAGTTTTTAGGATTTAACAACCCTCAAGGAGATCGTAGCTTTTCTGAAGCGATTCAAATTGATTTACAAGTTAAAGGAGCATTTCCGAAATTTGGTGCAGCTGATGGCACAATTACTAAAAATGTAATTATTGAGCATTGTTATTTTGGAAATTCTGACACACCGACAATGCAACCATGGAATCGTGCAATAGGATCACATGCGAGTCGTTTTAATCAGTTTTACGATAATATCCACATTCGTCATAATACTTTTGAGGGTATGGGATATTATGCGTTAACTCCTTTGAAATCAACAAATATGTATATATACGATAATCACTTTATTAATTGTAATGGTGGTATTCGATATTTAGCAGTTAAAGAAGGGAAGAACGCACGCGATTTAAAAGGTAAAGAACGTTCAACCCAAGCAGGTAAACATTTGTACATTTATAATAATGATTTTGAAGGTCATATGAAGAAAGATGCAGTTCATATACAAAGTTATAATTGCGTAAAGCATCAAGATATTGTCATTGCCGATAATCATTTTAATGATGAATCACAAAGTTTATTTTTAAATAATATTCAAGGGCTCGTGTTGGATGTTCCTGACAACACTAAAATCAAAGCCACTCAACTTATAAATATAAATGAATAAATAATGAAAGCGCTTAAATATAATATTTCCTTTTAAGATATTTGTGTTATAATTAAATAATATTTAGAATATTCACAAAATTTGTGGGGGGGATATTATGTTAAATCTAGAAAAAGGGGACTCTAGAGCAGCGCATTATTTAACTTTCTTTTCTAAACAGCAAAAGAAACCGTCATATAATTTGGGACAGTTGATTGGACTCATATTAGGGCCATTGTTATTTGTATTAACATTATTGTTTGTACATCCACATGGTTTACCTAGTAAGGGTGTTTTTGTTTTAGCGATTACTTTATGGATAGCTACTTGGTGGATTACAGAAGCTATTCCAATTGCGGCCACAAGTTTTTTACCTTTGATTTTATTACCTATCGGTCATGTGTTGAATCCTGATGAGGTATCAGCGAAATATGGTAACGATATTATATTTTTATTTTTAGGTGGCTTTATACTAGCTATAGCCATGGAAAGATGGAATTTGCATACGAGAGTGGCATTAACCATTATTAGTTATTTAGGTACAAGTACTGGGAAGATTTTATTAGGATTTATGGTTGCTACAGCATTTTTATCTATGTTTGTTTCGAACACTGCAGCAGTCATGATTATGATTCCAATTGGGTTAGCAATTATTAAAGAGGCAAACGAACTAAGAGAAGAGAATGTCAGCTCAAGCAGTTTGAAGAAATTTGAACAATCACTGGTTCTGGCAATTGGATATGCTGGAACAATAGGAGGGCTCGGTACACTTATCGGGACACCGCCTTTAATTATCTTGAAAGGACAATTTCAATCTACTTTCGGCCAAGAAATAAGTTTCGCAAAATGGATGATTATAGGTGTACCAACCGTCATTTTACTGTTAGGGCTAGTATGGTTCTACATACGATTTATCGCATTTAAACATGATATGAAATCATTGCCAGGTGGCCAAGATCTCATTAAGGAAAAATTAAACGAACTAGGCAAAATGAAATATGAAGAAAAAGTTGTTCAAGCAGTTTTCATTTTAGCTAGTTTATTATGGATTAGCAGAGAATTCTTGCTCAAAAATTGGAGTGTAACATCCGAAGTTGCAGATGGAACCATTGCGATGTTTATCTCAGTATTATTATTTTTAATTCCAGCTAAAAACAAAGAAAAACATAAACGTATTATTGATTGGGAAGTGGCTAAAGATCTACCATGGGGCGTACTCATCTTATTTGGTGGAGGTTTAGCTTTAGCTGAAGGAATTTCAAAGAGTGGTTTAGCAAAATGGTTAGGTGAACAGCTTAAATTAATCGATGGGGTTAGCCCAATTATTATCGTGATTGTTATTACGATCTTTGTATTGTTCTTAACTGAAATTACTTCTAATACAGCAACGGCAACTATGATATTGCCTATATTAGCTACTTTGTCTGTAGCGGTACAAGTGCACCCATTATTATTAATGGTGCCTGCAGCAATGGCAGCGAACTGTGCATATATGTTACCCGTAGGTACACCACCTAATGCGATTGTCTTTGGTACAGGACGTATTTCTATTAAAAAAATGGCAACCGTTGGATTCTGGGTTAATATACTTAGCGTAATTATCATCGTGCTCATCGTTTATTTCTTAGTACCACCTGTATTAGGTATCGACGTTACAAAACCATTACCATTGAAATAATTAAATATAAAAATAGACTGGCTAATAACGTTTTTATTAGCCAGTTTTTTATGCAGGGATTCGTTATATTTCGCTCTGTATTAATTGATTCGTTTAAACGAACCGATAATTGTTACTTCAAAATCTAAAGTGTGTAAAATAGTCATAATCTTTTTAAGTTCATCATTCATAGGTGTATCGGCTTGCACGAAGAAATGATACATACCTAATTTTGTTTTAAGAGGTCGTGATTCAATCCACGAAAGGTTGATATTAAACATAGCGAATGTATTTAATATGCTTGCAAGTAAACCAGCTTTGTCCTGTTTCGGTGTGATTAAGAGCATCGTATCGGTTGCTAAGTTGCTATATTCGGGTTGGTTACTCACGACTAAGAAACGTGTTGTATTGTGTGGATAGTCTTGTATGTTTTTGACAAGTGGTTTGTAACCATAGGGTTCTCCACTACCTAATGGTGCAATAGCACCGATATTTTCAGTAATCTTTTCCAGACTAGCAATCGTGCTATCTACGTAGTCATAAGTGTATTGATTTTTTTGAATGAAATGACTTGTTTGACTGATAGCAGGTGCTATGGAATAAACTTGTGCAATATCACTTGGATGGACATGGTCTAATCCATAAAGCGCGAATTGAATATTTAAATGTATCTCTCCATGTGCAAAAATATTTTGCTGCGTTAGCGCATCAGCGACAATATTGATAGTCCCTTCGATTGAATTTTCAATAGGGACGACTGCAATACTTTTGTCGTCGTTAGATACAGCATTGACCACTTCATAGAGGTTGGATTTCGAGACGTAATTTACTTCATTTTCTGATTTGTATTGTTGTGCTGCTAAATATGAGAAAGTGCCTTTTGGACCTAAATAGTATAATTTCATAGCGTGTGACTCCTTGAGTGATGAGTAAATTGTTATCTAATGGAAGGGGCAGCCTGAAGTGCCTCTCTTTTTATAGAAGAAATTGGGCTCTCGCATAGTGTTATCATAACCATGATGATAGTTAGAAACGAGTGTAGGCGATAACGATGGTGCTAACCAAGACCATTTACCAGTAACTGTTCTATGTTGTTTATGTTCATTTGATTCAAATCTTTCAAACTGTTTTGAAGCGGTTAAATGATCAACAATTGAAACGCCTTCGTTTTTAAATGATTGGTATACCGCATCATTCAATTCTACGAGTGTGCGATCTTTATTAAATGAATTATTTTTAAGTGTATCAAATTCGAAAGCGGCTGCAACTTTTTCTAATAAATTATAGCGATAACTGTCTGTAAAGTTTCGTACTGCGATTTCATTTACCATGTACCATCCATTGAATGGTGCCGTTGGATAAGTAATGCCACCAATTTTTAAATCCATATTTGAAATGATTGGTACTGCATACCACTTCAAGTTAAGGCTTTTGAGTTTAGGGAATTTGTCATGTGTAATAGGGACTTCTTTTATTATATTTGAATTATATTCGTGATACTTCATAGAGCCATTTGGACAACGGTAAATCAGGGGCAGTATATCAAAGTCTGTATATCCACCTGACCAACCTAAATGGTGTGCGAGTTGCGTAACTTCTTGTTCAGCAGGGTCACCTTTTTCAACGTACCCCGCATATCTAATGAGCTGGTTGTTATAAATTGTTGGTGGGTCCTCCGCAGAATAAATTGTAATACAAGGCTTGATCTTTCCATCATTTGTGGCGAATTTGATATGGTGTTCGATACTATTTATAAATGCTTGTTCTGTTCGAATATCTCTTGCATCGATTACATGTAATGTCTCCCAAAAGAACCGGCCAATGCATCGATTTGAATTTCTCCAGGCCATTTTGGCACCATATTTAAGTTCTTCTGACGTATGTGAGTAAGTGTCTCTCTCGTTAATCTCACGTTCGATTTCATGTATTCGCTTAGAAATTGCTTGTGGCTCGTATTGTAATTCTTGATACATGGTCTCTATGAATGTTCTAGCTTGTTCTAACATATTAACACCTCGACCATATTATAAATTATTTTCTGTAAAATAGAATCATTCTGATGAAAATGTCACTATTTTGTTGCAGTTAATTTAAAATTTATAAAAATATTCGCAAATAATTCAGTTAATTTGTAACAATTATGTTTATTGTGTAGTTATCATGTGTTTCTGTTATCGCTTTTATGCTAAACTGATGAAAAAGTTGATTGGAGTGATAGTGATGTACCAATACGAAGACGATACCTTTGTATTGCATAACGATCTGTATCAAATAAATATGGCTGAAAGTTATTGGAATGATGGGATTCATGAACGTTGGTCAGTATTTGATTTATACTTTAGAAATATGCCGTTTGATAGTGGATATGCCGTATTTAATGGGTTGAAACGTGTAATTGATTTTATTGAAAACTTCCATTTTTCATCATCTGATATTGAATATTTAAAATCGATTGGTTACAAAGATGATTTTCTGAGTTATTTAAAAACTTTAAAATTTACTGGGAATATTCGTTCAATGCAAGAAGGCGAGCTTTGTTTTGGTAACGAACCACTTATTAGAGTGGAAGCCCCTTTAATTCAAGCTCAATTAATAGAAACGATGTTATTAAATATAGTGAATTTCCATACACTTATAACTACAAAAGCAAGTCGAATTAGACATGTTGCACCACAAGATCAGCTTATGGAATTTGGAACGAGACGTGCACAAGAAACCGACGCTGCACTATGGGGAGCTAGAGCAGCTTACATAGGTGGTTTTGATTCAACGAGTAATGTACGAGCTGGTAAACTATTTGGTATTCCTGTTTCGGGAACGCACGCACATGCGCTTGTTCAGACTTATGGGGATGAATACATTGCCTTTAAAAAATACGCAGAGCGCCATAAAGATTGTGTGTTCTTAGTAGATACATTCCATACATTGAAATCAGGTGTGCCGACTGCGATAAAAGTTGCGAAAGAGTTAGGAGATAAAATTAATTTCGTCGGCATACGTTTAGACTCAGGTGATATCGCTTATTTATCTAAAGAAGCACGTAAAATGCTTGATGAAGCAGGATTTACAGACACCAAAATTATCGCTTCAAATGATTTAGATGAACAGACGATAATGAGTTTGAAATCTCAAGGTGCTAAAGTGAATTCATGGGGGATTGGGACGAAATTAATCACCGGATATGATCAACCTGCTTTAGGTGCAGTTTACAAACTCGTAGCCGTGCAAGACAGCTCTGGCGAATATGTTGATCGTATCAAATTGTCTAATAATGCGGAAAAAGTAACAACACCTGGTAAGAAAAATGTGTATCGTATTATTAATAAGAAAACAAATAAAGCAGAAGGTGATTACATTACTTTAGAACACGAAGATCCTGACGCAGAATCACCACTTAAATTATTCCATCCAGTTCACACATATAAAATGAAATTCATTAAATCTTTTACAGCGAAAAACTTGCATCATGACATTTTTAAAGAAGGTAAACTTGTCTATGAGTTGCCAAGTGAGAAAGAAGCACAAGCATATTTAGATGACAATCTGTTACATCTTTGGGAAGAAAATAAACGTCACCTCAACCCACAAGATTATCCAGTTGATTTAAGTACAGCTTGTTGGGAAAATAAACATAAACGCATTTTCGAAGTAGCAGAACATGTGAAGGAGATGGAAGAAGAAAATGAGTAACTTGCAAGATATCGTTGTAAGAGAAATGAAAGTTAAACCTGAAATTGACAGTCACGCTGAAACTCGCAGTATTATACAATTTATCAAAAGTTATGTTCAATCACACTCATTTATCGAATCATTAGTATTAGGTATCTCAGGAGGACAAGATTCAACATTAACAGGCAAGTTATGTCAAATTGCTGTTAACGAACTGAAACAAGAGGATGTTCACTGTGAGTTTATAGCTGTGAAGCTACCTTATGGTGTGCAAAAAGACGCTGACGAAGTCGAAGATGCCTTAGCATTTATAGAGCCTGACAAAACGTATACAGTAAATATTAAACCAGCAGTTGATCAAAGTGTTGCGTCACTGGAAGCATCTGGAATTACACTTAATGATTTCCATAAAGGTAATGAAAAGGCTCGTGAACGTATGAAAGTACAATATTCTATTGCCGCACATCATCAAGGCATCGTTGTCGGTACAGACCATTCTGCTGAAAATGTAACTGGTTTTTATACAAAATATGGTGATGGGGCAGCAGATATTGCACCAATCTTTGGCCTTAATAAACGTCAAGGCAAACAACTATTACAATATCTAGAAGCACCACAACATTTATACGATAAAGTACCGACAGCTGATTTAGAAGATGATAAACCTCAATTGCCAGATGAAGAAGCGCTTGGTGTTAGTTATCATGACATTGATGATTATTTAGAAGGTAAATCTGTACCGAGTGAAGCAAAAGATACTATTGAAAATCACTATATCAAAGCTGCGCATAAACGTGAACTAGCCTACACGAGATACACTTGGCCTAAAAATTAAAAACCCGAAAACTTTCTAGTGACAAATTAAATATTCACTGATAAAATAATGTGAATTTAATGAACAGAAAGGGAAATGTGTGATGTCACTAATAACGTCGAATCCATGGTTGATGGTGTTAGCGATATTCGTAATTAATGTTGCTTACGTTACGTTCTTAACAATGAGAACAATTTTAACATTAAAAGGTTATCGTTATGTTGCTGCAGTTGTAAGTTTTTTAGAAGTACTTGTTTATGTTGTTGGGCTAGGTATGGTTATGTCTAGTTTAGATCAAATTCAAAATGTCATTGCGTATGCTTTTGGCTTTTCAATTGGGATTATTGTAGGTATGAAGATAGTGGAGAAATTAGCTTTAGGATACACAGTTGTCAATGTCACATCTTCAGAATATGAGCTAGATTTACCAAGACAATTAAGAGATTTAGGTTATGGTGTCACACATTATACTGCACACGGCAGAGATGGAGAACGACTAAATTTACAAATTCTAACACCAAGAAGATTTGAATTTAAATTAATCGAAACGATTAAGCAAATAGATGAGAAAGCATTTATCGTCGCATATGAACCTAGAACTATTAACGGTGGTTTCTGGGCCAAAGGTGTTAGAAGTAAGAAATTAAAACAATATGATACGGATGAAGTGGAAAGTATATGAAAAAACAACAAAAATTTATTGTCGAAGAACAAGAATCAATTCAAGATTGTTTGAAACGCATGCGAGAAGCGGGATATATGCCCGTAAAACGATTTGAAAAACCAGTCTATAAAGAAAATAAAAATGGTGAAATTGAAGTCCTTAGACAAGAAATACAGTTTGTTGGAAAGTTAATGGATGAATCATAAGTATTCATAGAGAAGTAACGCTATCAGTAAGAAATGCTTAAAAGTCATTTTGTTGGTTCAAGTAATTTATCGTCTTGAATTAGACAAAGTGACTTTTTATTTAAGTAGAAAGATTTTAACAAAAGATGATAAAAACATTTATACATTTATACATAATTCTGTTAAACTATGATTGAAGAGGTCAAACACGAACTTTAACCGATAAAAATTATAAAATGTACAAGTTTTGGAGTTTGTGGAACTATAAAATTGAAAGATAGGAGCTTATTTCAATGATTGAACGTTATTCTAGAAAAGAAATGGAAAGTATTTGGACTGATCAAAACCGTTACGAAGCTTGGTTAGAAGTTGAAATTCTTGCAAGTGAAGCATGGAGTAAATTAGGTTATGTACCTGAAGAAGATGTTAAAAAAATCAGAGAAAATGCAAAAGTAGACGTTGACCGTGCTAAAGAAATTGAAGAAGAAACACGCCACGATGTAGTTGCTTTTACTAGACAAGTATCAGAAACATTAGGTGAAGAACGTAAATGGGTACACTACGGCTTAACTTCAACAGATGTTGTCGATACTGCGTTAAGTTACGTCATTAAACAAGCGAATGACATCATTGAACAAGATTTAGAACGTTTTATCGAAGTGTTAGCACGTAAAGCTAAAGATTATAAATATACTTTAATGATGGGGCGTACACACGGTGTGCATGCTGAACCAACGACGTTCGGTGTGAAAATGGCACTTTGGTACACTGAAATGAAACGTAATCTAGAGCGTTTTAAAAATGTTAGAAAAGAAATTGAAGTTGGAAAAATGAGTGGAGCGGTTGGTACTTTCGCTAATATTCCACCTGAAATTGAAGCACATGTATGTAAAAATTTAGGGATCGATGTAGCGCCAGTATCTACACAAACTTTACAACGTGACCGTCATGCATATTATATTGCAACTTTAGCGTTAATCAGTACTTCAATGGAAAAATTTGCGGTAGAAATACGTAATTTACAAAAGACTGAAACGCGTGAAGTAGAAGAAGCTTTCGCAAAAGGTCAAAAAGGTTCCTCAGCAATGCCACATAAACGTAATCCGATTGGTTCTGAAAACATCACTGGTATTGCACGTGTTATTAGAGGATATATCACTACGGCTTATGAAAATGTTCCATTATGGCATGAAAGAGATATTTCTCACTCATCAGCAGAACGTATCATGCTACCAGACGTAACAATCGCTTTAGACTATGCATTAAACCGTTTCACAAATATCGTGGATAGATTAACAGTATTTGAAGACAATATGCGTGACAACATCGATAAAACATTCGGACTTATCTACTCACAACGTGTCTTACTTGCGTTAATCAATAAAGGTATGGTGCGTGAAGAAGCGTATGATAGAGTGCAACCAAAAGCGATGGAATCTTGGGAAACAAAAACACCATTCAGAGAGTTAATTGAGCAAGATGATCCCATTACGAGTCAATTAACAAAAGAAGAATTAGATGATTGTTTTGACCCTAAACATCATTTAAATCAAGTCGATACAATATTTGAACGTGCTGGCTTGGACGAAAAATAACTATACTTGAATTTCTCAATATTAATCGTTACACTTTAATGTATTAGTACGTTAAAATGAGATTAATTTGAAAGATACAGGGGTTGTTTTTATGCAAATTGAAAAATTAAGAGGCCAAGCACTAGACGAATTGTTCGATGCTATTTTAACGCTTGAAACCAGAGAAGAATGTTATCAATTTTTTGATGATTTATGTACAGTCAATGAAATACAATCACTATCACAAAGATTACAAGTCGCTAAGATGATTAAACAAGGGTATACTTATGCGACAATTGAACAAGAATCAGGTGCATCTACTGCCACAATCTCTAGAGTCAAACGCTCATTACAATGGGGTAATGATGCATATACGATTATATTAGAACGCATGAACATTCCGACAACAGATTAAATAAACTTTAGTGAAGTTATACATTAAACTTTCTTTCATATGAAGTTAATTGAGCTACTGAAACAAAATAATTTAATAATTACTAACAAACCAAATACGATGCCGTATTTGGTTTGTTTTTTGTGCTTGAGATGAATTAAAATACGTGTTAAAAATACATAGTTTCATTTTAGAACTCAAAGAATAAAAATGATATAATTAATTGTATGTTAATTAAAGGAGTCTCCAGTAATGTATGATATTAAACAATGGAAACATATATTTAAATTAGATCCAGCTAAATCAATTAGTGATGAGGATTTAGATGCGATTTGTATGTCAAATACAGATGCGATTGTTATTGGGGGAACAGATGACGTTACAGAAGATAACGTTATTCATTTAATGAGTCGCGTAAGAAGATACCCTCTACCATTGGCACTGGAAATTTCAAATGTAGAAAGTGTAATGCCAGGATTTGATTTCTACTTTGTGCCTACTGTATTAAATAGCAACGACGTAACATATCATAATGGCATTTTATTAGAGGCATTGAAATCGTATGGCCATGTGATTGATTTTGATGAGTTTATTTTCGAAGGTTATGTCGTATTAAATCCTGATAGTAAAGTAGCTCAAGTGACCAAATCCCAAACTGATTTAAGCGAAGATGATATAGAAGCTTATGCACAAATGGTTAATTATATGTATCAATTACCAGTCATGTATTTAGAATATAGTGGCACTTATGGAGAGGTAGACAAAGTTAAAGCTGCCGCAGATATATTAACGGATACACAATTGTTTTATGGTGGGGGTATCTCAAGTTTAGGTGAAGCCCAAGAGATGGCATCATTTGCAGATACAATCATAGTCGGAGATATCATTTACACCGATATTAAAAAAGCACTAAAAACAGTAAAGATAAAGGAGTCGCGTCAATGAATGCATTAGTAAACAATATGAACGATGAACAAAGCCAGGCTGTGCGTACAACAGAAGGTCCATTGCTAATCATGGCAGGTGCAGGTTCGGGAAAGACGCGTGTATTAACGCATCGCATTGCCTATTTATTAGATGAAAAGGATGTTTCGCCTTATAACGTACTAGCGATTACTTTTACAAATAAAGCGGCTAAAGAAATGAAAGCACGTGTGGAACAATTAGTCGGAGAAGAAGCTCAAGTTATTTGGATGTCGACTTTCCACTCTATGTGTGTGCGTATCTTACGTAGAGATGCCGACCGGATCGGTATTGAACGTAACTTTACTATTATAGACCCAACTGACCAGAAATCAGTAATTAAAGACGTATTAAAAAATGAAAATATCGATAGTAAAAAGTTTGAACCTAGAATGTTTATCGGTGCGATTAGTAATTTAAAAAATGAATTAAAAACACCAGAGGATGCTCAAAATGAGGCGACAGATTACTATAGTCAAATGGTTGCCACAGTTTACAGTGGATATCAACGTCAACTTTCAAGAAATGAAGCTTTAGATTTTGATGATTTAATTATGACAACCATTCGATTATTTGAACGTGTACCGGATGTTTTAGAATATTATCAAAATAAATTTCAATACATACATGTGGATGAGTACCAAGATACTAACAAAGCCCAATATACATTAGTCAATTTACTCGCAAAGAAATTTAAAAATCTTTGTGTCGTAGGGGATTCAGATCAATCGATTTATGGTTGGCGTGGTGCGGATATTCAAAATATTCTTTCGTTTGAAGAGGATTATCCAGAAGCCAAGACTATCTTTTTAGAGCAAAATTATCGTTCTACTAAGACAATTTTAAATGCAGCAAATGAAGTCATTAAAAATAATACTGAACGTAAACCTAAAGGGTTATGGACTGGTAATAATGAAGGTGACAAGATACATTATTACGAAGCAACAACTGAAAGAGATGAAGCAGAGTACGTTGTTCGTGAAATTAAGAAACAACAAAGTAACGGTAAAAAATTCAAAGATATGGCTATTCTGTACCGAACAAATGCACAATCTCGTGTGTTAGAGGAAACATTTATGAAATCTAACATCCCTTATACAATGGTCGGCGGTCAGAAGTTCTACGACCGTAAAGAAATTAAAGATTTACTGAGTTATTTACGTATCATAGCCAACAGTAACGATGATATTAGTTTACAACGTGTCATTAATGTACCTAAACGTGGCGTAGGCCCAAGCTCTGTAGAAAAAATTCAAGCATATGCAAATCAAAATGATATTAGTATGTTTGATGCCTTAGCAGAAGTAGATTTTATTGGTTTATCTAAAAAAGTTACTCAGTCATGTATTACGTTTTACGACACTATACAAAACCTTATTAAGCAGCAAGAGTTTTTAGAAATTAGTGAGATTGTCGATGAAGTACTTACACAATCTGGATATCGTGAAATGTTAGAACGCGAACAAACGCTAGAATCTAGAAGTAGATTAGAAAATATTGACGAGTTTATGTCTGTACCAAAAGATTATGAAGAAAACACACCGTTAGAAGAACAATCATTAATCAATTTCTTAACTGATTTATCACTTGTAGCAGATATCGATGAAGTTGAAATTGAAGATGGCATTACATTAATGACGATGCATTCTGCGAAAGGTCTAGAATTTCCAGTCGTCTTTATTATGGGTATGGAAGAATCCCTCTTCCCTCATATTCGTGCTATTAAAAGTGATGATGATCATGAAATGGAAGAGGAAAGACGTATTTGTTATGTGGCCATTACACGAGCGGAAGAAACGTTATATATTACACATGCAACTTCACGTATGCTATTCGGTAAACCACAATCCAATATGCCTTCACGATTTTTACGAGAAATACCTGAAGGCTTACTTGATAATGTGAATCAAAGTAATCGTACAAGTCGAAAAATTAATTCTGCAACAAAGCAACCACCAAAACGAGGATATAGTAAGCGTATGACCTCTAATAAAGCATCAACTTCATCACAACAATGGAATGTAGGTGACAAGGTTGTTCATAAATCATGGGGTGAGGGTATGGTAAGTAATGTTACAGACAAAAACGGTTCAGTAGAACTAGATATTATTTTTAAATCCGAAGGCCCTAAACGATTACTAGCACAATTTGCTCCAATTGATAAGAAGGAGGACTAAAGTGTGGCAGATTTACAAGCACGTGTTGATGAATTACATCAATTGTTAAACCAATATAGTTATGAATATTACGTTAAAGATAATCCATCCGTTCCTGATAGTGAATATGACAAGTTATTGCATGAACTAATTGAGATAGAACAGGAACATCCAGAATATCAAACAGCAGATTCTCCAACTGTCCGAGTAGGAGGATCTGCACAATCAACATTTGAAAAGGTTGCACATGATACACCGATGTTAAGTCTAGGCAATGCGTTTAATGAAGAGGATTTACGTAAATTCGATCAACGCATCCGTGAACGTGTCGGTGATGTGGAGTATATGTGCGAGTTGAAGATTGATGGTTTAGCCGTTTCGTTAAAATATGAAAATGGACAATTCGTTCAAGGTTTAACTCGAGGAGATGGGACAGTCGGCGAAGATATTACGGAGAATTTAAAGACGATCCATGCAATTCCTTTAAAAATCAATGATTCTCGTACATTCGAAGTTCGTGGGGAAGCATATATGCCACGTCAATCATTTATTAAACTAAATGAAGCTAAAGAACAAAATGATGAACAACCATTTGCTAACCCACGAAATGCTGCAGCAGGATCACTAAGACAATTAGATTCTAAATTGGCAGCTAAGAGAAAGCTAAGTGTATTTTTATATAGCGTGAATGATTTGACTCAGTTTAATGCAAATACGCAAAGTGAAGCATTAGATGAGTTAGACCAACTCGGCTTTAAAACAAACCAACAAAGACAACGCGTTCAGTCGATTGATGATGTATTGAAATATATAGAAAAATGGACTGAACAACGTGAAGATCTGCCGTACGATATTGATGGTATCGTTATAAAGGTAAATGCATTAGAACAACAAGATGATTTAGGTTTTACTCAGAAATCTCCACGTTGGGCTATCGCTTATAAATTTCCAGCAGAAGAAGTCATTACTGAGTTATTAGATATTGAGTTAAGTATTGGTCGTACAGGTGTAGTAACGCCAACAGCAGTATTATCGCCGGTTAAAGTAGCAGGTACCACTGTTTCGCGTGCCTCTCTACATAATGAGGATTTGATCCATGAACGAGATATACGTATTGGTGATAGTGTTGTAATTAAAAAAGCAGGGGACATTATCCCTGAAGTCATCAAAGCAGTCATTGATCGCAGACCTAATGATGCTCAAGTTTATCATATGCCAACACATTGTCCGAGTTGTAAACATGAATTAGTTAGAATAGAAGGTGAAGTGGCTTTACGCTGCATCAATCCAAAATGCCAGGCTCAACTTGTAGAAGGCATGATTCATTTCGTTTCACGACAAGCTATGAATATCGATGGCTTAGGTACCAAAATAATTCAACAGCTCTATGAAAATGAAAAGATCAAAGATATTGCGGACATTTTCTATTTAACGGAAGAAGACCTACTACCTTTAGAACGGATGGGTACAAAGAAAGTTGAAAATTTATTAAATGCAATTGAAACTTCTAAATCTAATTCATTAGAACAATTATTATTCGGTCTTGGTATTAGACATTTGGGTGTCAAAGCGAGCCGTGTATTAGCAGAAAAATATGGTTCAATGGATACATTGTTTGAAGTATCAGAGGAAGAATTAATGGGTATACACGATATAGGTCATAAATTAGCTCAATCTGTAGTGACTTATCTTGAAAATGAAGATATTCGTGCTTTAATCCAAAAATTAGAAGCGAAAAATGTTAACATGACATATAAAGGCGTTAAGACAACAGAAGTAGAAGGGCATCCAGAGCTTCAAGATAAAACCATTGTGTTAACAGGTAAACTACAACAAATGACTAGAAATGAAGCGGGCGAGTGGTTAGAATTACAAGGGGCAAAAGTTACAAATAGTGTTACGAAAAAAACAGACATCGTCATCGCCGGTGAAGACGCAGGATCTAAGTTAACGAAAGCAGAGAAA
Source organism: Staphylococcus hsinchuensis (assembly GCF_038789205.1). Lineage (NCBI taxonomy): Bacteria > Bacillati > Bacillota > Bacilli > Caryophanales > Staphylococcaceae > Staphylococcus > Staphylococcus hsinchuensis. The sequence goes on along the minus strand of NZ_CP128355.1, from coordinate 2,129,817 downwards.
TATGGTACAACGGTTTGGTCTGAAGACGACTTTATAGAGCTAAAAAACAATATTGAGTAATAGAGGAGATATTGAATGAAAAGAACGATAATGTTAGCCATCGCAGCAATGTTTGTATTATCAGCATGTGGCAATAATAATGATCAAAACCAAGAATCAGAGGCCAATTCGCAAGGTGAGAACGCTAGTAAATCCAAGAATATCGCAACTGATGATAGCGTCAATGGTAACAACTATAGAACGATTTTACCATTTAAAGAAAGCCAAGCACGTGGTTTGCTACAAGAAAAAATGGCGAATAGCTATAATGGTGAAGATTTCGAAGATGGCTTGTTAGAATCAAGTAAGCAAGTATTTCCAACAGATGATTATCTCTATCAAGATGGTCAATTTTTAGATAAAGATACGATCGAAGCATACTTACAACCTAAGTTTACGAAAAAAGAAATAGATAAGATGGATAAGGATGAGCGTAAAGAGAAAAAAGCAAATGAAAATTTAGGGCTCAATCCGTCACATAAAGGTGAAAAAGATGAAGAAAAAATTGCTGAACAATCACCAGCCTATCTATCTAATATCTTAGAACAAGATTTCTATGGTAAAGATGATAGTAAAGGTAAGAACATTAAAGGTATGACGATTGGTTTAGCTATGAATGGTACATATTATTATCAAAAGAAAAAAGATGGAGAAACGTTTGATAAAAAATTAAATGATAAAGAGATTAAAAAGCAAGGCCAACAAATGGCTGAAGAAATTTTATCTAGATTACGTGAAAACAAGAAGCTTAAAGATATACCTATTCACTTTGCAATCTATAAACAATCAGGTGAAAACTCTATTACTCCAGGTGAATTTATAAGTGAATCTACAGCCAAAGAAAGTAAGACTCGAATTAATCATTGGTCAGATACACATCAAAGAACAGCGATGCTACCATCAAAAGAAGCAGCTAATGTTGATAAAGATTTAAATTCAAATTTCAAACAGTTCAATGATAATTTACAAAAATACTTCAATAACTTTACACAAGCTATCGGAACTGTAAAATTCGATAAAAAACATGTTCATCAACTTACAGTAGATGTTCCAATTGACTATTACGGTAAAGCTGAAACGATTGGTATTACACAATACGTTACGGAACAAGCTAAAGAAAACTTTGATGGTGTTGATGAATATGAAATTCATATCAAAGATGGTAACAAACCAAAAGCATTAATCAGCAAAACTAAAGATGACAAAGAACCAGACGTTCATATTTATAAAAATAATAACTAAAGTTTTTAAAGCCTTTCTAATAATTCTACTGTTGTAGATGTTAGAGAGGTTTTTTATAAATTTTAGTAGATTTTTAATTTATCAGTAATATTATTGATTTTTAATCCTTTTAAAAAGAATAATTACGTACAATTATGATGTTGAGTTACATTAATGCACAGAAACACGTCATAATAGTAAAAAACTTAGATTTTTAGTTGGAATTTTGATACAATTTTATAATGAATGAGTAAACAAGGAGGCTTTTATTTCATGGCTAAAGTTACACGTGAAGAAGTAGAACACATTGCTAATTTATCACGACTTCAAATTAGTGATGATGAAACAGAAAAAATGCAGGGAACGTTAGAAAGCATTTTAAATTTTGCCAATCAAATTGAAGAAGCAGATACTGAAGATATTGAACCAACATATCACGTATTAGATTTACAAAATGTATTGCGCGAAGATAAAGCAAGCGAGGGAATTCCTCAAGAAGAAGCATTAAAAAATGCTAAAGAAACAGAAGATGGCCAATTCAAAGTACCATCTATTATGAATGAGGAGGACGCGTAAGATGACGATCCGTTACGAATCTGTAGAAAATTTAACTAAATTAATTAAAAATAAAGAAATTAAACCATCACAGATTGTTAGTGATATTTATGATGCAATTGAAGAAACAGATCCGACTATTAAATCATTTCTTGCTTTAGATAAAGAAAATGCCATTAAAAAAGCACAAGAGTTAGATGAATTACAAGAAAAAGACCAAATGGAAGGTAAATTGTTCGGTATTCCTATGGGTATCAAAGATAATATCATCACAAAAGGTCTAGAAACTACTTGTGCAAGTAAGATGTTAGAAGACTTTGTTCCAATTTATGAATCAACAGTAATGCAAAAACTTCATGATGCTCAAGCAGTATTAATCGGAAAGTTAAACTTAGATGAATTTGCTATGGGTGGTTCAACTGAAACATCTTATTTCAAGAAGACAGTTAACCCATTCGATCATAAAGCTGTACCAGGTGGTTCTTCAGGTGGTTCTGCAGCAGCCGTTGCGGCAGGATTAGTTCCTTTCAGTTTAGGTACAGATACAGGTGGTTCAATACGTCAACCTGCTGCATATTGTGGGATTGTAGGTATGAAACCAACTTACGGACGAGTTTCACGTTTTGGTTTAGTAGCATTCGCATCTTCATTAGACCAAATTGGTCCATTAACACGTAATGTTAAAGATAACGCACTCGTACTTGAAACAATTACTGGTGTTGACGAAAATGATATGACAAGTGCACCAGTTGAAGAAAATGACTTTACCGCTGATATTGGCAAAGACATTGACGGCTTAAAAGTTGCACTTCCAAAAGAATATTTAGGTGAAGGTGTTTCTGAAGAAGTCAAAGCTTCAGTGAAAGAAGCCGTTGAAACATTAAAATCTTTAGGTGCTACCGTTGAAGAAGTATCATTACCAAATACTAAATTTGGTATTCCATCTTATTACGTAATCGCATCATCAGAAGCGTCATCAAACCTTTCACGTTTTGATGGTATTAGATATGGTTACCATTCACCACAAGCTAAGACACTAGAAGAACTTTACAAAATGTCTCGTAGTGAAGGCTTCGGTGAAGAGGTTAAACGTCGTATCTTCTTAGGTACTTTCGCATTAAGTTCAGGTTACTACGATGCCTTTTATAAAAAATCACAAAAAGTAAGAACACTTATTAAAAACGATTTTGATCGCGTATTTGAAAATTACGATGTCGTTGTCGGACCTACAACACCAACAACAGCATTTAACCTTGGTGAAGAAATCGATGATCCATTGACGATGTATGCGAACGATCTATTAACAACACCGGTTAATTTAGCTGGTTTACCAGGTATTTCTGTTCCTTGTGGCCAATCAAACGGTCGCCCAATCGGTCTACAATTTATTGGAAAACCATTTGATGAGAAAACTTTATATCGTGTTGCTTACCAATATGAAACTAAATTTAATTTTCATGATAAATACGAAAACTTATAAGGAGTGGAAACCATGCATTTTGAAACAGTAATTGGACTTGAAGTCCATGTTGAGTTAAAAACAGATTCTAAAATATTCTCTCCATCACCTGCACATTTCGGAGCAGAGCCTAACTCAAACACAAACGTAATCGACTTAGGTTATCCTGGTGTGTTACCAGTATTAAATAGACGTGCTGTGGACTGGTCTATGAGAGCTGCGATGGCTTTAAATATGGATATTGCAACAGAATCTAAATTTGATCGTAAAAACTATTTCTATCCAGATAATCCAAAGGCATATCAAATCTCACAATTTGATCAACCTATCGGAGAAAACGGATATATTGATATCGAAGTTGATGGAGAAACGAAACGTATCGGTATTACGCGTTTACACATGGAAGAAGATGCCGGTAAATCAACACATAAAGAAGGTTATTCTTTAGTTGATTTGAATAGACAAGGCACGCCTTTAATTGAGATTGTATCAGAGCCAGACATCCGCTCACCACAAGAAGCTTACGCCTATTTAGAGAAATTACGTTCAATCATCCAATATACAGGTGTTTCTGACTGTAAAATGGAAGAAGGTTCATTACGTTGTGATGCGAATATTTCTTTACGTCCATATGGTCAAGAAGAGTTTGGTACAAAAGCAGAACTTAAAAACTTAAACTCATTTACATTTGTGCGTAAAGGGTTAGAATACGAAGAGAAACGCCAAGAAGAAGAATTGCTTAATGGTGGAGAAATCTTACAAGAAACACGTCGTTTTGATGAGTCTACAGGTAAAACCACACTAATGCGTGTTAAGGAAGGCTCAGACGATTATAGATACTTCCCAGAACCTGATATCGTTCCACTTCATGTAGACGAAGATTGGAAAGCGCGCGTGCGTGAAACGATTCCTGAATTACCAGACCAAAGAAAAGAAAAATATGTTAATGATTACGGATTACCAGCATATGATGCACACGTTCTTACGTTAACTAAAGAAATGTCTGATTTCTTTGAAGGTGCAGTAGCTGAAGGTGCTGACATTAAATTAACATCTAACTGGTTAATGGGCGGAGTAAATGAATATCTTAATAAACATCAAGTAGAATTATTAGATACTCAGTTAACACCTGAAAACCTTGCTGGTATGATTAAATTAATCGAAGACGGTACAATGAGTAGTAAGATCGCTAAAAAAGTCTTCCCTGAATTAGCAGAAAATGGCGGAGATGCAAAACAAATTATGGAAGATAAAGGTTTAGTCCAAATTTCGGATGAAGATACTTTATTAAAATTCGTAAACGAAGCTTTAGATAATAACCCACAATCTGTAGAAGATTATCAAAATGGTAAAGATAAAGCGATGGGTTATTTAGTAGGACAAATTATGAAAGCTTCTAAAGGGCAAGCGAATCCTCAATTAGTTAATAAACTATTGAAACAAGAGTTAGATAAACGCTAATTATTTCATTGATATAAATAGGCCATGCATAGAATAGTCATTAATAAATATGACTTTGTCTTATGTATAAACGTCAATTTCTATTTTAACTTACATAGAAATTGACGTTTTTTTGTTATCAATGAATAATACTGTTATAAATGGTAAGCTGAATTGAAAATAAAACTTATCCTGATTAACATCGTTTCTATTTACAAAAATTGTATCCATTAAGATCAATACACATCTGTGAAGAAATCATGTAGAATAAATGAGCAGACAAAGTTTAACCGAAATGCTTTTAACAATACGCTAAATCATTTAATATAGATAATGAGTAAATAAAGTCGAGGGATAAAATATGAGAAAACGTGTTAGAATCATTTATAACCCGACATCAGGTAAAGAGTTATTTAAAAGGACGTTACCAGATGTGTTAATAAGGTTAGAAAAAGCTGGGTTTGAAACGAGTGCATATGCAACTGAAAGAGAAGGCGATGCGACCATCGAAGCGCAACGTTGTTTAGAACATAATTATGACGTTTTAATTGCAGCTGGTGGCGATGGAACTTTAAATGAGGTTATTAATGGTATAGCCGAACATCCAGAGCGACCATCTATAGGTATCATCCCTATGGGTACAGTGAATGACTTTGGTCGTGCCCTACATTTACCTACAGATATCATGAGTGCAATAGATGTGATTATTGAAGGACATACAACGCGTGTAGATATCGGGAAGATGAATAGTAGATATTTCATAAATCTTGCAGCTGGTGGACAACTTACACAAGTATCTTATGAGACACCAAGTAAATTAAAGTCAATCGTCGGACCATTAGCATATTACATCAAAGGTTTTGAAATGCTACCACAAATGAAAGCAATCGATATTCGCATCGAATTCGATGATGATGTATTCCAAGGAGAAGCTTTATTATTCCTACTTGGTTTAACGAATTCAATGGGAGGCTTTGAGAAGTTAGTACCGGATGCCAAATTGGATGATGGTTACTTCACTTTAATTATAGTAGAAAAAGCCAATCTAGCAGAGTTAGGACATATTATGTCTCTTGCTTCCCGTGGAGAACATACGAAGCATCCTAAAGTACATTACCATAAAGCACAATCTATTAATATTTCTTCATTTGACGATATGCAATTGAATGTCGATGGTGAATATGGAGGAAAATTACCTGGTAATTTCTTAAATTTAAAGCAACATATCGAAATTTTTACGCCGGATGATATTAACAATGAAGAACTCATTGAACAGTAAATCAAAGTTAATAGATAGTAAAAATGGCTATGGATACATTTAAACGACGTACATTTTATAAAGTAGAGGTTAGGTAAAGCATGATTTGAAACCTAACCTCTTTTAATGTGGAGGGATAAAGATGAGTACACTACAAAAAAATGATATACACCGAGGTCGTGTCATCGACCTTACTCACGAAGGACATGGAGTAATAAAAATTGACCGTTATCCTATTTTCATCCCACAAGCTTTAATAGGTGAAGAGATAGAGTACAAAGTGATTAAAGTTAAGAAAAATTTTGCCATAGGTAAACTATTAAATGTCCTTAAAGAAAGTGAGGACCGAGTTGAACCACCTTGTGTTTATTATTATAAATGCGGTGGATGTCAGCTGCAGCATATGACATACGAAGCACAATTAGCTATGAAAAAAGAACAAGTGGTAAATTTATTTCATAGAAAGGGTGGTTTCGAAGATGTCATTATTCACGATACAATTGGCATGGAAAATCCTTGGCGATACAGAAACAAATCTCAAATTCCAGTAGGTACAAATAAAGACCAACAAGCCATCATGGGTTTTTATCGTCAACGTAGTCATCAGATTATTGATATGGATGAATGTTTAATACAAGCGCCAATACATCAAGAAATTATGAATAAAGTCAAACAATGGTTCAATGAATTAAATGTCAGTATTTATGATGAACAAAAGAAACAGGGGCTTATGAGACATGTTGTAATTCGTACAGGACATTACTCTGGCGAGGTCATGGTAATTTTTGTTACTAATGGTAAGAAATTCAAAGAAAGTAATATTTTTGTAGAGAGATTACAAGAGGCGTTTCCACAAATTGTTAGCATCAAACAGAATATTAACACGTCCCATTCAAATGTGATTATGGGCCCACAATCAGTAACGTTGATTGGAAAGGATACGCTACAAGATACGTTATCTGAAGTCGAATTTAAAATGAGTGATCAGTCATTTTATCAAATTAATACAGAACAAACTGAACATCTATACCAACGTGCTTTAGACTATGCGAATTTACAAGGTGAAGAGATTGTACTAGATACTTATTGTGGAATTGGTACGATTGGTCTTTATATGGCACAACAAGCGAAACACGTTTACGGTGTTGAAGTAGTGCAAGATGCAATCGATAACGCACAAGATAATGCGACTAAAAATCGATTCAACAATACGACTTTTGTCTGTGGTAAAGCAGAAGAAGTTATTTTAAAATGGAAAGCTCAAGGAATCAAGCCTGATGTAGTGATGATTGATCCGCCACGTAAGGGATGCGATGAAACATTCTTAAACACAGTTTTAGAACTCAACCCTAAAAGAATCGTTTATATTTCATGTAATCCATCCACTCAACAAAGAGATGCAAAAATTTTAGATCAACAATACAAACTTAAACAGATTACACCCGTCGACATGTTTCCACAAACGACACATGTTGAAACCGTAGCTCAATTTGATAGAAAATAATTTTAATACAACTACATGTTATTAACATTGTATAGTAATAAATTGAGTTTTAAAGTTGTGGGTTTATATTATTTTATATTGCAAAAAGCGTTGGTTTATTAAATTTCAATTACAAAACAATTAATTTAGATAAAGTCACTTTAAACGTGGTTCTAATCGCAGTATACTGAAGTTAACTTAGTGATGTAAGGAGCTGGCTGTATGTTCAAAGTTAATTTACTTTCAAATAAAAAGGCATTTGAAAGATTTGTTCTTTTACAATTTACAATTGTTATGATGTGCATTCTAATTTTTTATAAAGTTGCTTATACATATACACATATTATAGAACAAAATATTTTGTTAAATGTAGTTTATGGTATTGTAGGATTTAGCATTTTATATTTCATACATGAATTTATTCATAACATGATGTTCCGTTTATTATCAAAAGGACAAAAGCCAGCCTATCAATTACAATACGGTCTCCTTACTACGCACATGCCAAATGTTTATTTTAAAAAATGGCAATACCTCACGATTATGTTAGCACCACTTGTAATTATCACTTTAATTTTATTTATTGTGTTTTCTAACTTTGCTTTTTCATCTATTATTTTTATGATGAGCTTTCACGTAGGATACTGCGTATTCGATCTTTACTTCTTAAAAGGCGTATTCAATAGTGAAGTTAAATATATTGAAGATACGACTGAGGGAATTGTGTATTATACGCAGGCTCCGATGCAAGTACAAACCGATTTTAAATAAAAAAATGATAACTTTGTAGTAAGTTAGCTATCAACTTCTATAATTGTTGACTTGATGATTCAACAATTTATTTATTGAAGCGGTAGCTAACTTTTTCATTTCTAATATACAATGAAATATGAGCAATTTTTACGAAATATCACTTTAAATTCGTTAAGATTTATTAATAAATAAACTTTGTTGCGAGATGATGGGGGTGAATAATATGTCTGAACGTAGAATTATACATATAGATATGGATTATTTTTTTGCTCAAGTAGAAATGAGAGATAATCCAGAATTAAAAGGGAAACCAGTCATCGTGGGAGGTAAAGCAAGTAACCGTGGCGTAGTGTCTACGGCCTCATATGAAGCAAGAAAATATGGTGTGCACTCTGCTATGCCTATGGTACAAGCACATAAATTATGTCCAGACGGTTATTATGTCACGCCTCATTTTGAAAGATATCGTGAAGCATCTCAACAAATAATGGATATCTTTAAAAGTTATACAGATATCGTTGAACCATTATCTTTAGATGAAGCTTACTTAGATATCACGCATCTAGTTAGACCAGATTTACCAGCATCTCACATCGCTCAATTTATCAGACGAGATATATTAGAAGCTACACAATTAACTGCCTCAGCAGGTGTCTCATATAATAAGTTTCTTGCAAAGTTAGCCAGTGGAATGAATAAACCCAATGGTCTTACAGTTATAGATTATAACAATGTACACGAAATATTAATGGGACTTGATATAGGTGGGTTTCCAGGGGTGGGGAAAGCATCTAAAGCAAAGATGCATGAAAATAACATCTATACAGGTCAAGATTTATATGATACGAGCGAACGTGAGTTAATAAGATTATTCGGTAAGAGAGGTCATGGTTTATACAATAAAGCGAGAGGGATAGATTATAATCCTGTTAAATCGACTAGAATTAGAAAATCTGTAGGGACAGAACGTACATTTGCTACAGATATGAACGATGACGATACAATTTTACAAAAAATATGGGAATTAAGTTGTAAAACGTCAGAGAGGTTAGCCAAAATTCAAAAATCAGGTAAGACTGTCACGGTTAAAATTAAAACATTTCAATATGAAACACTATCCAAACAACGGAGTCTCAGAGACCCGGTAAAAAGTGAAACTGATATCTATAATATTGCATATGAATTGTATACTGATTTAAAAAATCCTGATGTACCTATTAGATTAGTTGGGGTTACAGTAGGCAATCTAGAAGAAGTTTCTTTTGTGAATATGACTATTTATGATTATTTGTAACATCATAAGAGATAATATAAAATCAAGTGTGGTTATGGTTATATTATATATGAAAGCCATGTAATATTTTTGTAAGTTTATCTATTTGGCAAAAAATAATACGAGTCACTAAAATGATTCGTATTATTCTAAAGTTTTTAACAAAAATGTTATACATTTTGTTATACTGATGTTGAATTCATTTTTGAATTGTATATGATAATACATAAAAATAAATGTTGTGTTAGTTAAATTCACACCTCTATTGCATTTATTTCAATGCATCTTTGTCCTGTAGATTTTTACCGTAAATATTGAGCATAGTAGATAAATCGTTATAGTGCTTTAATAAACGGTATGTAATCATTGCACATGCTTTTGCATCATTGAGTGCATCATGATGTCCTTTGAAGTCTAAATTGTAATATTCCATCATGTAATTTAACCCATAACGATGATTTGTAATTGTTTTTCTAGAAAGTTGAAGAGAACAAAAATAAACTAGATTGGGCGTTTTATGACCGATAGCTCTAATACTTTCATGCAATACATTCATATCAAATGCAGCATTATGTGCTACAACAGGCAAACCGTCGATAAAGTTCATCATATGTGGAAACACGATATCAAACGTCGGAGCATGTATCACATCATCGGGATGAATGCCGTGGACGTTGATATTTTGTTGTGAAAAATAATCTTTTGGGTTAACTAACGTATAAAATGTTTCGGTAATTTGATGATTAATGACTTTAACCATACCGACTGAACAAATACTTGTGCGTTTGCCATTCGCTGTTTCAAAATCTAGGGCAATGTAGGCATTATCACTCATCGAATGTAGTTCCTTTCTCATTGAGTTTGAATGGTAGGGTGTTGATGGTTGCTAAAATGAATTAATGACCATGTTATTTTTTATAAAATGTGACAACACGTTATCTGAGTCACTATAAAGGCAATAAGGGAGTGGGACAGAAATCGAATACTTTTAATAGAGATTTCGTAGTCCCACCCCGGCAAGGATGACTAGTATTAAAAAAGCTTGATATAAGCACATTTTCAATTCAGACATTTATTGCTTAGTTGACAAAAAGTCTGAGACATTTATTTTTGTCTCAGACTCTAATGCATTGTATATATTATTGGATGGCTTTATTATTCTTCATCGAAAGAACGACTAGCAAGCTCTTTTTCATAAAGATAAAGCGTGTTACTATCGTCACCGATACGTTTTAAATAATCGATGTGTGTTTCAAACATTGATTCTTCTTCTACTTGTTCATCTAAGAACCAATTTAAGAATGAAATTGTAGCGTAGTCTTTTGCGTTATTAGCTAACTCTGATAAGTTATAAAAACGTTTAGTTACATCTTGTTCCTGGGCTAAACCATCTTCAAATGTTTCTAAGATGCTATTGAAGTCAGATTTAGGAGTTGAAATAGATGAAAAGATTGCGTGTTCGCCACGATCATTAATATAGTCATATATTTTTTGACCATGGAATCTTTCTTCTTTAGCTTGTTCAATGTAGAAGTTTGCAAATCCATCATATGATTCTTTGTCGCAATATGCCGCCATCGCCATATAAGCGTGTGCAGCGTAAAATTCATGGTTCATTTGTTCATTTAAAGCATTTAATAAATCTTTGTTTAACATAATCAAGCCAACCTCCATTCGTTATTGACTACATTATAGCAAATTTATAAAGTTCAGTAAATTATAATTATTATAATCTGGATGTCGCTTTTTCAACCAACTTATTTAGTGTAATTCATAAATTAAAAATGATATAATTTTCCAGTGGAAAAGGGAGGAAACTGATGAAACGTTGGAGCGCAATTCAATTAGCAAAATTGACCAGGAGAACGAGTAAAGCTTTAGGGAAAAATGGTACAAATTTACCAGGAAAAGTTGCTAGAACTATAGATAAAAATATATTAAAAAAATTAGCTACACAAGTTGATGAAATTGTATTTATTAGTGGAACCAATGGTAAAACAACAACTTCAAATTTAATCGGCCACACATTAAAAAAGAATGGAATTAAAATTATACATAATAACGAAGGCGCAAATATGGCGCCGGGCATTACCTCTTCATTTATTCTACAAGGTACACAAGAAACAAAAGTCGCGATTATTGAAATTGATGAAGGGTCTATTCCGCGCGTATTAAATGAAATTACACCAACGATGATGGTTGTTACTAACTTCTTTAGAGATCAAATGGATCGATTTGGTGAAATAGATATCATGGTAGATAATATCGCGAAAGCAATTCAAAACAAGGGCATTAAATTACTCTTAAATGCTGATGACCCCTTTGTTAGTAGATTAAAGATTGCGAGTAAACACGTTATTTATTATGGCTTAAAAGCACACGCACATGAGTTTGAACAAAGTACAATGAATGAAAGTAAATACTGTCCAAATTGTGGGAAGCTCTTATATTATGATTATATTCATTATAACCAATTAGGACATTATTATTGTTCATGTGGCTTTAAACGTGAAGCTACCAAGTATGAAATATCGAAATTTACAGTAAATCCATTTATACAGTTTTCTCTCGAAAATCAAATTTATAATATGAAATTAGCAGGAGATTTCAATGCGTTTAACGCAATTGCGGCTTATTCAGTGTTGAGAGAGCTCGGTTTAAATGATGATTCTATTAAAAAAGGATTTGAAACATATACCTCTGATAATGGTCGCATGCAATACTTCAGTAATGAATCGAAAGAGGCAATGATTAATCTAGCTAAAAATCCAGCAGGTATGAATGCTAGTTTATCTGTGGGAGAACAAATACGTGATAATAAAGTTTATGTTATTAGCTTAAATGACTATCCTGCTGATGGTAGAGATACTTCATGGATTTATGATGCAGATTTTGAAAAGTTAAATGACCAACAACTCGAGGCTATCATCGTAACAGGAACAAGAGCAGAAGAATTACAGTTACGCTTGAAACTTGCAGAAATTAAAGCGCCGGTCATTTTGGAAAGAGATATTCATAAAGCTACGGCTAAAACGATGGATTTTAAGGATTGTTATACCGTTGCTATACCTAATTACACATCTTTAGAACCAATGTTAGAGCAACTAAACTACTCTTTTAGGGGGAAACATAAGTAATGCGCCAACTAACCGTCTATCATTTTTTGCCGGATAAGTTAAATTTATATAGTGATATTGGCAATATCCTAGCCTTGAAACAACGAGCTAAATTACGCAATATTGAGTTGAAGGTGAAAGATATCAACGTAACAGATGGTATTACCTTTGACGCTTGTGATATATTCTTTATCGGCGGAGGTAGTGACAGAGAGCAATCATTAGCCACGAAAGAATTAAGTAAAATCAAAGTGAAATTGAAAGATGCTATAGAAGATGGCATGCCAGGCTTAACCGTTTGTGGTGGCTATCAATTTCTCGGTAGCAAATATATAACTTTAGATGGGACAGAGTTAGAAGGTTTAAATATTTTAGATTTCTATACAGAATCTCAACAAGATCGATTGATTGGTGATGTCGTCATTAACAGTGAAACATTCGGAACAATTGTAGGTTTTGAAAATCATGGCGGCCGTACGTATCATCAATTTGGTTCATTAGGTAAAGTTGTAAACGGCCATGGTAATAATGGACAAGATGCGAAAGAGGGCATCCATTATAAAAATTTACTCGGGACATATTTACATGGGCCTATTTTACCTAAGAATCATGAAATCACTGATTACTTGTTAGAGAAAGCATGTGAACGAAAAGGGATTTCGTTTGAGCCACAACAGGTTAATAACGATGAGGAAGAAGCGGCGAAAAAAGTAATTATCGATCGTGTGAAAAATAAATAAATGAATAAACTAAAGGTCAGGGCATAGTACAGTGGTTGCGGTAATTTCCGTAAGTGCAACCTAAATGTAAACATGATGTCCTGACCTTTCTTTATGCAAATCGATGATCGAGAATGCGATATATTAATAAAATTTCATAAATAACGTGACTCTTAAGTTGATGTTTATCAAATTCATCAAGTTGTTTAACAGAACTCTTTAATACTGAGACAGAATTTTTTTGACGTTCGAAGTGGCCTGTAGCCTGGATATCACTAATACTTTCAGCAATATAGAGAATAGCTAAACGTTCTTCTTGCGTAAATTTAATATTCGTATCTTTGGGTAAATAAACAATATTTGATAAATGTGTAATAAATAAGCGATTTGTATGCGCTCGGGTTGTTAACGATTTGATTTGGATCCATTCATCATCACGATGCTTATGGTAACCTAATTCATCTTTTTGATAAGTGAGTAATGTTTCTATTTTTTGCGTAAGGCGCATTAATGCAGAAAGTCTTTTATAAGCATTATTTGCTGAATACTTACCCATTAAAAGTTGTTTCACACGTTCGTTGAATAACTGATACATTTCTGTTTCCGTCTTATTAATACTGTCGTTTACTTGGTCGTAGTATTTAGGTGGTAAAATGATAAAATTCACTAAAGCTGCTGTAACAAGACCAATCATCGCTGTGAGCAATCTTGAAAAGAAATTGTAGAGGTATGCTTCATGTATACCAGGAATCATAGCCATAGCTGTTAACGTAGCAACAGTAGTTCCAACGTGTAAATTGAGCTTTGTACACAACACAATTGTGAAAGTGGCACTTAAAGCATAAGTTAATGCATTTCCATCACCGAGTAAAAAAGTAAATAACACAGAAAATAGTGCTCCAATTATCGTCGCTGGTAATCTTTTATAACCTTTTTTAATTGAAGCTTTAGCTGTAGGTTCAATCGTTACGATAGCTGTTAAAATGGCGAATATAGGATTTAGATTTAGCAACAAGCAAAATAAAGCCGTTAGAAAGGTAGCTAAACCTGTCTTCAAAGTTCTGGCGCCTATAATATTTTTATACCAATGTTCATTCATATAAAAACTCCTAGTAATATGATTCAAACACTTCTTGATTATGAAGTTATGTAATTCATCTAAGTAAAGTGTTAAACTGGTTATGTTCGTATAATATAATTTATTATATCAAATGAAGTTTGCTATAATAAGGAAGAAATTAATTTTTAAAAAGGAACGGGATAATATGATAGTAAAAACTCAAGAAGAATTAGATGCATTAAAAGATATTGGCTATATTTGTGCACTAGTTAGAGACAAAATGCAGGCCGCAACAAAGCCTGGAGTGACAACAAAAGAATTAGATAATATCGCTAAAGATTTATTTGAAGAACATGGCGCTATTTCAGCTCCTATTCATGATGAAAACTTTCCGGGACAAACATGTATCAGTGTTAATGAAGAGGTTGCGCATGGCATCCCAAGCATTCGTAAGATTAAAGAAGGCGACTTAGTAAATATTGATGTATCTGCCTTAAAGAATGGTTATTATGCTGATACAGGTATTTCTTTTGTTGTAGGTGAAACTGATGAGCCTATTAAACAAAAGGTTTGCGATGTTGCATTAGAAGCATTTGATGCAGCAATGCTCAAAGTCAAACCAGGCTCTAAATTAAGTCAGATTGGTAAGGCAGTTCATGCAACAGCACGTAAAAATGACTTAACAGTTATAAAGAATTTAACAGGTCACGGCGTAGGACAGTCACTTCACGAAGCACCAAGTCATGTAATGAACTATTATGAACCGAAAGATAAAACGTTACTAAAAGAAGGTACTGTTATCGCAGTCGAACCATTTATCTCATCAAATGCAACATTTGTTTCTGAAGGTAAGAATGAATGGGCTTTTGAGACGAAAGATAAAAGCTATGTAGCGCAAATTGAACATACTGTTATTGTTACGAAAGAAGGACCTTTATTAACTACTAAAATTGATTAGAAAGTGTTTCGGTCTAAAGTACTAATTCAAGATGGTTCCGGAGCCTATATGCATGGTTCCGGATATTTTTTATAATAGAATCTAATCGATTAAGAGGTGATTCTATGAATTATATAACAACATATTTAGAAAAAATGACTAAAAATTCAATAAACACAAGCTTAGTAGAATATCAAAAATATTTGGATAAAAAGCTAAGAAGTGTGGAGATGTATATCAAATACTTAATCGAACGTAAAGATTATTTAGGTGAATTAATCCATCAATTAACAGTGACATTAGAAAATAGATATATGGATGTTTTAGATGAAATTCATGTGAGCCGTGCACAAGCAATCAATGATGAAGAAATAGAACAAATTAAGCAGGAATTAAATGAAATGGAAGCGGACTATGCACGAATCGAATCCGATTTATCGTATAATGCAGAAGAGAAAGTAAATATTGAAACAGAGTGTGATTTAATCGAACGATTAAGTTTAGTCGCTTAAGAAGAAAGGTGGCGAAACATGACAAATAAATATTTATCAACAGAAATGTTGATTATTTTTACGACATTAATGATTATTGCCAATTTTTATTATATATTTTTTGAAAAAATTGGATTCTTGCTCGTTTTACTACTTGGGCTCATACTAGTTTATGTAGGGTATCTTTATTTTCATAAAATTAGAGGGTTATTATCATTTTGGATTGGTGTATTATTAATAGCTTTCACGCTCTTATCTAATAAATACACGATTATTATACTATTTTTATTCTTAATCGTATTTATTATTCGTTATGTCATCTATCGTTTTAAACCGTTGAAAGTAATAGCGACAGATGAACCTGTTGAGTCACCTGAATTTATTAAACAAAAATGGTTCGGTGAACAAAGGACACCTACATATGTCTATAAATGGGAAGACCTCCAAATTCAACATGGTATAGGGCATGTGCATATTGATATGACGAAAGCAGCGAATATTAAAGAAGATAATACTGTAGTATTGAGACACATGTTAGGTAAAATTCAAATTATTGTACCATTGAATTATAATATTAAATTACATTTTTCCACGATATATGGGACGGCATATGTGAATGAAAAAGCCTATAAAGTAGAAAATAATAATATTAAAGTTGAAGAAGAAAATAAAGCTGAAAACTATGCAGTTAACATATATGTTTCATCATTACTCGGTGATGTTGAGGTGATTTATAAATGAATCACTATATAAGAGCAATTGGATCAATGCTAATATTAGTTTATAGCACGTTTTTTGCTATCTTTTTTATCGATAAAGTTTTTGTTAACATAATGTACTTCCAAGGTATGTTTTATACTCAAATTTTTGGAATACCCGTATTATTATTTGTTAACTTATTAGTTATATTATTATGTATTATTGTAGGGTCAGTATTAGCTTACAAAATTAATCAACAAAATCATTGGTTACAAACGCAAATAGAACGTTCCATTGAAGGACAGACAGTCGGTATAAACGATAAAAACATCGAACTGTACAATGAAACGATTGAGTTATATCAGACATTAGTACCGTTAAATCAAGAAGTCCACAAACTGAGAATGAAGACCCAAAATTTAACAAACGAATCTTATAATATTAATGACGTTAAAGTAAAGAAAATTATAGAAGATGAACGACAAAGACTTGCACGTGAATTACATGATTCAGTGAGTCAACAATTATTTGCAGCAAGCATGATGTTATCAGCTATTAAAGAGACGAAACTTGAGCCACCATTAAGCCAACAAATCCCTACACTTGAAAAGATGATTCAAGATTCGCAACTAGAAATGAGAGCATTACTATTGCATTTAAGACCAATTGGCTTAAAAGATAAGTCACTTGGAGAAGGAATAAAGGATTTAGTAATTGATTTAAAGAAAAAAGTGCCAATGAAAGTGGTACACGATATAGAAGAATTTGAAGTTCCTAAAGGGATAGAGGATCACTTATTCAGAATTACGCAAGAGGCGATATCTAATACTTTGAGACACTCTCAAGGTACAAAAGTGACCGTTGAACTATTTAATAAAGATAAGTATTTATTGCTACGTATTCAAGATGATGGGAAAGGCTTTAATGTTGATGACAAAGTTGAACAAAGTTACGGTCTTAAAAACATGAGAGAAAGAGCGATAGAAATTGGTGCAAACTTTCATATCGTATCGTTACCTGATTCAGGTACGAGAGTTGAAGTTAAAGCACCTTTAAATAAGGAGGATTCAGATGCCGATTAAAGTATTATTTGTTGATGATCATGAGATGGTTCGCATTGGTATTTCAAGTTATTTATCTACGCAACCAGATATTGAAGTAGTTGGGGAAGGGAAATCTGGTAAAGAAGCAATTGAAAAAGCCCATGAACTTCATCCGGATTTAATTTTAATGGATTTGCTCATGGATGACATGGATGGGGTAGAAGCGACAGAACAAGTTAAAAAAGATTTACCTCATACGAAAGTATTGATGTTAACAAGTTATATCGAGGATAACGAAGTGTACCGTGCTCTAGATTCTGGCGTTGATAGTTATATCTTAAAGACAACGAGTGCGAGTGATATTGCAGAAGCGATTCGTAAAACTCATGAAGGTGAATCAGTCTTTGAAGCAGAAGTGCTCGTGAAAATGCGTAATAGAATGAAAAAACGTGCTGAGTTATATGAAATGTTAACTGAACGTGAAATGGAGATACTACTATTAATTGCTAAAGGTTATTCTAATCAAGAAATTGCAAGCGCCTCACATATTACGATCAAAACGGTTAAAACCCATGTAAGTAATATCTTAAGTAAACTAGAAGTCCAAGATCGAACACAAGCTGTTATTTATGCTTTCCAACACAACTTAATACAGTAATATGAAAAGAGATAGACTATATTTTGGGGATTTTCATATTATGAAAAAAGAGTGATTTCTAAATCGATAAATGATAGAAATCACTCTTTATTTATTAACTTAAATATTATTTAGTTGGGTTTAGTCACGGTGTTGTGTTGTTGATTTATCTTCATGGCTGTGATCATGATGTACATAGTCGTTTACGTCATGGTCATCAGTCATGTAAGTACTATTTTTACCTTGTTGATTTTGTTTTTTTAATCGTTGAAATTCTTCAAGCTTTGCAAAAGATTGTTCTTCAGGTGTCTTACCAGATACAATCTTGCGTTGGTGCATAATAGCATTTATTTCTGCACCGATAATAATGATAAAGCCTGTGATATATAACCAGAACATTAAAATAATTACACCGGCAAGGCTACCGTACGTTTTTGAATAATTTGAGAAGTTCGAAATATAAAAACTAAATAATAACGTTCCTACTAAAAACGCTATCGTAGAGAAAATCGCACCCGGTATTACTGACTTAAGTTTAATCTTTACATTTGGTGCCAATGTATATAATACGGTAAAGGCAACAAATATAACGATAAGTGGTAACACAGTTTGGATGATGCTAAATACTGGTTTTATCGCTCCATCTAAACCAAGTGGCCCAAATAATAGGTCACTAATTTGTTTACCAAATGCTGGTAAAATTAATGCGATAGGTAATATCAGCACCATTGCTAAAGTAAATAATACACTTAATAGTTTAGAAACAACGAAGTTTCTATTATCTTCAACATCGTAAGCTACATTAAATGAATTCATTAGTGCTGTCATTCCGTTTGAGGCAGACCACAATGCTAAGATTAAACCGATTACTAAGCCGAGACCACTACCTTGGTTTAATATATCATGTAACACACTACCGATATTTTGTTTATAATCTGCTGGTGCGTGTGCCTGAGCTTGTTTGATAAGTTTGTCTACTTGAGATTTACTAATTGTAATTGATACGACAGATAGTAAGAAGATTAACATCGGGAATAGTGACAACATAAAGTAGTATGATAATTGTGCTGCAAGGCCCGAAGCATCATCTTTACCTATCTTATAAATTAATTGTGAGAAAAAGTTTGAGTTTTTCGTATATTTCGCTGGTTTATTGATACGAGAAACGAAAAATGTTTGATTATCTTTCTTAGGTATCTGTGATTTAAATTTAGCAGGTAATATGTACGTACGATCACGTTTAGAACTTGATTTTTCTTTTTCTTGCGCGTTTGTATCTTCTTTATCTTTAATACTATTCAGATAATCAGAAGTAGATTGCTTTCTTTTCGACATATTAGATCTCCTTATGTATTAATAATGTATCTTTTAATATACTGTATAAAGTTATAAAGGTAAACAAGATAATTGATAATATTTCCATAAATTTTATACAGTACATTTAAATATAGAGTAAATGTTAGTTTAAATTAATTGTTTTTAAGAAGTTTTCTACTAATCGTAAAATGAAATTTATAAAGTAATGATCGTAATAAAGTTTTAATCATAAAATTAAACAGAACATATATTAAATAAAGACTCCTAGAACTATTTGTATAAATTCTAGGAGCCTTCATTTTATTTATGAACAAATCATATTATTGAATCTTAAGCTGGAATTAACCGTTTAAACGTTGGTTTTTACGTTGTTGGAAAGTTTCCTTAGCGTCTTTCAATGAACGTTCAAGTTCAGGATTGTTACGTCTGATTTCTTGTACAACGTCTTTCCAATACATAACTTCTTCTTTAAGGTCGCTGATTTTAGAAGAACCTTGAGATTTGTTACCTTCTTTAGCATCTTTAATTGAACGTTGCAATGATTGGCGTGTAGATTTGTCAGCTAACGTTAATGAGCCTCCAATTACAGCACCTAGTAAAATTCCTGGAATTAATTTATTTCTCATATTAATTTACCCCTCTCTTAAATTAGCATCTTTTATTATAAAATCAATGAGATTATCACAAGATGATTGTACCATTTTATACACACCTGTGAAATTATTTGTATAATATGGATCAGGTACATCTGTTTCTTTCATATCGCTGAATTCCAATAGCTTAAAGAGTTTACCTTTAATATTGGGATTGATTGACTTGATATTATCCACATTACTCTGATCCATCGCAATAATATAATCAAAATCATCATCCGATTGGAACAGTTCACTTATCATACCATCATATGGGATGCCATGTGAATCTAGAATTTCTTTTGTACCTTCATGTGGTGTTTCTCCTAAGTTCCATTGACCAGTTCCTCGAGAAACAACTTGAATATCAGTTATATTTTTGTCTTTGAGTCTTTGTCTCATAATCGCTTCAGCCATTGGCGAACGACAAATATTTCCTAGACAAACAAATGCTACTGTTTTCATTATTATGTACCTCCCAATTATATTCTTTTAATTCCCAGTTTAAAGCATTTTTAATCATGTTACATCATAAAAATTATGGCTCATATCTTATGTAACAGATTTTTAAAATTTAACATTGATTAATAACAATTATACCAATGTTTTTTGACGGAAGCACAATTATAATCCAATCAAATATTAATCATTTAATAAAGCAAAGTTATTCCTATAATGAGAACAAAATCAATGAAATCAAGCTTTTGTTGGTCTGCAAGTAAGACATTATTAACAATATAATTGTCTCGTGTTTTTGCATAGGATTTCAATTTTTTGCTGACAAAAATATATACATATTTAAACATCGAGTAGATTACGCAAGTAACAATAAATATTAAAATAAGGTGTAACATCATTAAACTCCTTTTATAAAAATAGGGGACAAGACAATTTATATAACGAATTATTTAATAACGTATATTCATCTATTCAATCATTATTTTATACCTTTGCCTGTTTAATTTAAAGAGCATTTGTTGTTACAGTTTTACAACGATAGCATATTTGATAGAATACATAAAAAAGAGGTGAAAATCGTGTCAAATCAAAATGAACAAATGATAGAAGAAATTAGAGAAAGATTAAACATCGTAAATCAAGGTTTGATTGATCCAGAAAACTTTAAATCAGCAGATGAAAAAGAAGTGCGTGAAATACATGATTACGTAACTAACAAAGCATCGCTTACACCAAGCGAAGTATCTGCTATAGCAGATGCCTTAGGGCAAATTCGTAAATAAAGGAGCATGCAGTATGAGCCAATTACAAGATAAATTACAACAATATGCTCAATTGTTAGTAAATGTTGGTATGAATGTACAAAAAGATCAACCAGTATTTATCAGATCCACAGTGGATGCGGTTGAGTTAACACATTATATAGTAGAAGCGGCTTATGAACGAGGTGCTTCAGATGTGAAAGTTGAATATAGTGACGATCGACTGGCACGTTTAAAGTTTGAAAACGAACCATTATCACATTTTGAAAATAATGAAGTGAAATCATATGAAGTTGAAAAACGCATGGATTATGTTAAACGTGGTGCTGCTAATTTAGCTATTATTACGCAAGATCCTGACCTATTAAGTGGGATTGATGCAGATAAATTAGCCACATTCCAAAGAGAATACTCACTTGCTTATAAAGATTACATGGAAGCAAGTCAAAAAAATCAATTCCCTTGGTGTGTAGCAGCATTCCCATCAAAAGCATGGGCTGCAAGAGTGTATCCTGACTTACCTGAAGATGAAGCTTATTCACAATTCATCGAAGAAGTCTTAGATATTGTACGTGTAGACGGCAATGATCCAACAGAAAACTGGAAAAAACATGTGGATAATTTAAGTCAACATGCACAAAAATTACAACAAAAAAATTATAAATCACTTGAATATATTTCAGAAGGTACACACCTGGAAATAGGTTTACCTGAAGGACATATTTGGGAAGACGCGACGAGCTATACGAGTGAAGGACAAGCTTTCGTTGCAAATATTCCTACTGAAGAAGTGTTTACAGCACCACATCGCCTTCAAGTGAATGGTTATGTTACAAATAAACTACCATTAAGTCATAATGGTACCATCATTGACGGATTTACTTTAACTTTTGAAGAAGGTAAAGTCGTAGATTTCAAAGCTGACAAAGGTGAAAATGTATTACGTGATTTACTTAATACAGATGAAGGTGCGAAACATCTAGGAGAAGTTGCATTAGTACCTGATGATTCACCAATTTCTAATCGTAACACTATATTTTATAATACATTATTCGATGAGAATGCAGCATGCCATATTGCCTTAGGTTCCGCTTATGGATTTAACATCGAAGGTGGAACAGAAATGACTACCGAACAAAAGGTGGAACATGGCTTAAATGATTCGTTAGTTCATGTAGACTTTATGATTGGTAGCTCAGATTTAACAATCTATGGTATAACTCAAGATGGTAA
Source organism: Staphylococcus hsinchuensis (assembly GCF_038789205.1). Taxonomy (NCBI): domain Bacteria; kingdom Bacillati; phylum Bacillota; class Bacilli; order Caryophanales; family Staphylococcaceae; genus Staphylococcus; species Staphylococcus hsinchuensis. Next base: position 2,107,232 of record NZ_CP128355.1, on the reverse strand, counting down.
TAAAGAACTTGTATTTGAAAATGGTAATTGGGCTAAATAATAGATAAGATGATATAAAAAAGGGAGTTTATAAAATGACCGTACAAGAAAAAGCCATGTCAGAGTCTAAGAGTATCAAGACACGCCAAGTATTCCCACAAGATACAAATCATCACCACACAATGTTTGGTGGCACACTAATGTCAAATGTTGATGAAATTTCAGCTATTACAGCGATGAAACATAGTAATTCTCAAGTTGTGACAGCTTCAACAGACTCTATTGATTTCTTAATGCCAATAAAGACAGGAGATATCGTAGCCTTTGAAGCAATTATCTCTTATGCAGGTTCATCTTCAATGGAAGTATGTGTTCAAATATTTATTGAAGATGTATTTAAAAATGAAAGACATCTGGCAGCTTTAAGTTTCTTGACGTTTGTAGCGTTAGACGACGAAGGTAAACCGCATAAAGTACCTAAAGTTTATCCTGAAACTGAAACGGAAAAGTGGTTCCATGAAACAGCAGTCGCACGCGTAAAAAGAAGAAAAGAACGAAGAGAAGAAAGTAAGAAAACGATAGAATTCTTGTCTGAAGTCCAAAAGGAAAATGAAAATTTAAAATAAAATACTAGTATGCTTATTTAAAAAGACCGACCACTTCAAAATTAGAAGCGTCGGTCTTTATATTATTTCATATTATATATTTGATGCATCATTCGCTCTTTTTCTCTGAAATCTGTTTGCGGATAATACATATTTTTCACAAGGACGTTAGGCCCTAAGCAATGAAACTCCGAACAGTGACAATTTAAAGATTGAGCAAGTGGGGTATTTAGCCATTGATCAAATACATCAGGTAGTTTGTCGTTTTTAATATTTGATATTGTGCCCGTCTCATCACCGAAATCTGTCACAATTACATTACCTGTGAAGACATTTACATTGAGTCGATTTCTGCCATCTGGATCGTTACGCATCGTTACATTCGTTGAATTTCTTAATTGGTTTAACAAGGCTTGATCATTTTCATCGTTGATACATGGATAAATAGGTAAAGTACCAAATAACATCCATGTGTCAGGATCGCGTATTTCAAGTAAGTATCTAATTGCATCTTTCATTTCTTTCAGAGGTAATACTTCTAGTTGACTTGCAAAGTCTGCTGGGTACATAGGATGAATTTCATGACGCTGGCATTTCATATCATGAACAATTTCATTATGAATCTTTTTAAGGTATGGTCTTGTGCTTTGGTTTAACATCGTTTCGGCGGAAATAAACATACCTTGTTCAGAAAGTGTACGCGAATTATTTATCATTTGATCATATAATTTTAATTTCGCTTTTAAAGATGGTTGTTTCTCCATTGCGCCAAAACCAACATCTGTAAATTCTTCTATCGTGCCCCAATTATGTGAAATATGCATGACGTCAATATATTCTGCGATATCTAAATAACGATCGAGCGGTAATGTTAAGTTTGAGTTCATCTGCACATAAATACCGCGTTCGTGAGCGTATTTAATTAGTGGCTTAACAACGTTTTTAATGGATTTTTTAGAAAACATTGGTTCTCCACCAGTAATCGACATTGTTTTTAAATGGGGGATTTCGTCTAAACGACGATAAATTAAATCCATAGGTAATGGATCAGGGTCTTTCGTTTGTAGCGTATATCCAACCGCACAATGGCTACAACGCATATTACATAAATTCGTCGTTGTAAATTCTACGTTACTCAATGTCAGTTGATTATGTTCTCGAATATCATTGTAGGCTTCCCATGGGTCATTGTTGATTGAGATAGGTGCTTTGATATTTGTAGTATATGTATTTATCATTTATTAAACTTCCTTTAAATTCAATTCATATTTAAAAAGTATGTATATATCGTACTTAATTATAATATCTTCTCTTATGAGTATTGTATTAATGACTATTCTTTATTATTGAGACTATATCAATTTTTGTCAAATTCATGTTAATATAATATTATCTTATTTCAAAGGAGTTACTTTTATAATGGATGAAAATCAAACAATTGATCAGATTAAATCTAGATTAGAAAAATTTATCGACGATATTGATCACGTTAATCCAGATCAAGTGAAAGTAGAAGACATTGATGAATGGATTGGGTTACTAGATCAACTCGAAGAAAAGGTTAAAACAGTTTCAAAAACGTCAGAGTAATAGTGGTTAAGCCTTTTCATGAGCACATTTATGTTTAAGCATCCCTTTTAACGTTTATAATAAATATATAACTTACAATGGAAAGGTGATTTATAATGGCTAAAAAAGTAGCAATTATCGTAACAGACGAATTCGAAGATGTAGAATTAACAAGCCCTAAAGAAGCAATTGAAGAGGCAGGCCATGAAACTGTTATAATTGGTAACGAAGCAAATAGTGAAGTTACTGGTAAACACGGAGAAAAAGCAACTGTAGACGTAAGTATTGCAGATGCTAAAGCAGAAGATTATGACGGTTTATTAATCCCTGGCGGATTTTCACCAGACCATTTACGTGGCGATTCAGAAGGTAGATTCGGTGCATTTGCGAAATACTTCACAGCAAATGATGTACCAACATTTGCAATTTGCCACGGACCTCAAATCTTAATCGATACAGATGACTTAAATGGTCGTACATTAACAGCAGTATTAAATGTACGTAAAGATTTATCAAATGCAGGTGCACAAGTTGTAGATGAATCAGTAGTAGTTGATAAAAACATCGTTACAAGTCGTACACCAGACGATTTAGATGACTTTAATAGAGAAATTGTTAACCAATTAAATGAAAAATAAGTAACGATTTTTAAAAGCTTAATGCAAACGCATGATGTTTGAGCTCATATAAATAGAATCCCGTCAATTAAGAATCACGTATTCTTAATTGACGGGATATTTTTATATAGAAAGAACTGAAACTTACTGAGGACTTGATTATACACCCTTGGACTGATTTTTACTTTTTACTATAGCTTAATTTTTAAGCACCTGTTAAACTCACTTATAACGATATGTGAGCAATATAAAGGAGCTATCGAATGAAGAGAAGCGATCGAATAAAAAAAGAAGAGCAACAGTACATGGAACAGCGTTACAACCAACCACAACATAATACTTACTATCAACCTTTGAACAAACCACCTAAGAAGAAAAAAGGCAAAGGGTGTCTACTATTATTACTTATACCTATTGTAATTGTTATCGCAGCCTTTTTAATTTTGATGTATGTATTGTCGTTACAATCAAATGTAGATGATTTGAAAAAAATTGAGAATAAATCGTCATTTGTTCCAGCCTCAAATATGCCTAAATATACTAAAGGGGCATTTATTGCAATGGAAGATGAGCGATTTTATAAACATCACGGACTTGATTTTAAAGGTACTTCACGAGCATTATTCTCTACTTTGAGTGACAAAGATGTTCAAGGTGGTAGTACCATTACGCAACAAGTAGTAAAAAATTACTATTATGATAATGAACGCTCATTTTTGAGAAAAGTAAAGGAATTATTTGTTGCAAGACGTGTTGAAAAGAAATATGATAAAGACGAAATTTTAAGTTTCTATGTTAACAATATATACTTTGGAGATAACCAATATACTGTTGAATCGGCCGCAAACCATTATTTCGGTGCCACAACGAACGAAAATAATAGTAGCCTACCAAAAATTACCGTATTACAAAGTGCAATGTTAGCTAGTAAAGTGAATGCACCAAGTGTTTATAATGTAAATGAACGCTCTGAAAGATTCGTAAATCGAGTAAAGGTTAACTTAGAAAAAATGAAACAACAAAATTACATTACAGAATCACAATATAAAGAAGCGATACAACAATTAGGCGTATAGCCTACCGAAACAGAAGGTCTTTCCGTATTTTAGGAAGGCCTTTTTTTGGGTGTGGGACAGAAATCGAATTTTCTAAGAGATATTTCGTGGTCCCACCCCTGTAAGGATGACTAGGATTGGAGAAAGCTTGATATAAGCGCTTTTAAAATTCTGTCATCTACTGCCTTATTGAAAAAAAGCTGAGACAAAATAGTTGTCTCAGCTTCTATAATTAATTATATAGTGTAAGGTTTAACATGAGTGAACTCAAATTAAAAATATTTGTGAAATGAATTTATAAATAATGTGTTTACATTTTGTAGTCACTATAATTCCATTCACTTAAAATATGAGTTATTCTATAAATTGGAGTGAATATGATGCCGAAGATAACTAAAATTGAAGTACAAAAAAAGAATAAAGAACGCTTTAATCTATATTTAGATGACGAGTTTGAAATGGGTATTGATGTAAATACCTTTGTTCATTTTAATTTAAAAAAAGGACAAATTGTTGATGCTAAAGATATGCAGCAAATTCAAGATTTCGAACAATATAGACAGGCGATTAATGATGCAATACAGTACATATCATATCGAAAGAGAACGGATTATGAAGTGCAACAACATTTAGCACAAAAAGACTTTTCAGATACAGTTATCGCACAAGTGATTGATTACTGTTATGAGCAAAGATTACTTGATAATAGAGATTATGCAAATAGCTTAAAAAATACGATGTTACTAACTACTGATAAAGGGCCTACTGTTTTTAAGCAAAAGTTAGTGAAAGCAGGCGTTTCGCCTTCAATTATAGAAGATTATGTAAGACGCTATGAAGAAGAACAGCCATTGGATGATATTGTTAAAGTAGCTGCTAAGATTTCCAAACAGAAGAAGGGCCCCGAAATAAAAGTAAAAGAGAAAGTCACGCAATCATTAATGCAAAAAGGCTATACATTTGAACGCATCAATGATGTTTTTGAAGAATTAGATATTTCTCAATCCGAAGATGAATTAAATCATTTATTGCAACGAGATTTGGAAAAATCTTATAATAAATATGCACGAAAATATGAAGGCCAAAAACGTGTAAATAAAACGATAGAAGCCCTTATGAGGAAAGGCTATAAATATGATAAAATTAAAGACAAATTAGAAGAGAGTGGAATTATAGATGGAACAGAAGAAATTGAGTGAAATGAGCGAAATTGAATTAAGACATGAGATACAAGGGTATAAGGAAAAGATGCGTAAAGCAGAGATGAATGGAATATATAATGAATATGACGTTTATCAAAGTAAATTAATAGTAGCAGAAAGTTATTTGATAGACCGTAACAAAGTTGAAATAGGTAAAATTTATAAACTTAATGATGGTTCAGACAATTATTTTAAAGTGGAACGTCTGAAAGGTATTTTTGCTTGGGGTTTTAGAATTAATAGCTCCAAACCTGAAGAAGGTTTACCGCTCGCATTATTAAAAATTTAGAAGGATGAAGATAGGATGGGAAGTTCAATTATATTAAAGTTACTTAATGTAACTACTTATTATAGAGATAAAAAAGCACCTAAATGGTATTTACCCTATGGATATGGTGCCAACGATATAGAATTGAATAATATCAGCCTACATATTTACAAAGGTGAAGCGTTAGCAATTATAGGTGAAGCAGAATCATCTAAAGCACTCATTGGTAGATTGTTGAGTGGTGAAATTAAACCTGACAAAGGTAAAGTTGTGCGTAAAAGAGATGTCTTTTTTGCAGATATTTCTGATAAGAAACAACAAGATGACACGGTTCATAATTACGTGTCTGAAGCTGTTTCACTTTTCTCTGATAATGGAAAAACTAACAAAACTGAAGAACTAATTAAAGAAGCACAACTGAATGAACAGACGTCTCAACAAATTAATCAACTTTCTGATATTTCTTATGCTAATTTATTATTTGTACTAGCAAAGCATTCAAAAGCAAGTGTGATTATTTTTAATCATATAATTGAACATTTAGATGATACATTTGTTGAACAAGCAATAGCTTTAAGCGAATCATACATAGAAGACAATTTAACGATTATTTCAATTGATGATAATCTTGAACGCGTTGAACAAACTTCAAATTACGCGACATGGATATCACATGGTCAATTGAGGATGACAGGTTCTGTGAGCGAAGTATTTTCACAATATAGAGAACATGAATCTGATTGGCAATCATTAGAAACGGAAGATGAAAGATCCAACTTTGATTTGGATTGGAAGAAAAAAAGAACGCGTGTACCTGAATTATCATATAATTTCAGACGTACAGAGAGATATGAGCATATTAATACGCCTCACGCGATTACAAGATTTTGGACTATATTATTATCTTGTTTAGCTGCACTTCTTTTTGTCGCAGTGTTGTTATTTAATAATGTAGGCGTAATGAATATGGGGAATGATGTTAACCATGCTTCAATTCAAACAAAACATAAAGATACTTATGAAGAGAAACTCGCATATGGAATTAATTTAAAGAATAAGGTAAAACTTAAAGGCTTGAATCACAATAAAAATATATCTGCAAAACGTTATGCATTTTTAACGATCACTGGTGAGAACAGTAAAAACTATCGAATTATCCTTGATAATAAACAATATACAATTCCTAAAAATCAAATACGTTACTTTGACCCAGCAGGTTTATTTGAAAAACACAGTTTAAAAGCTTTATCACCATATATTCATTCAAAATATAGTAAATTCAATGAATTCTACAACGGCAATTTGCATAAATCACATAAAAAAGTGACTGATTCATTAAAACCAAAAGATGATAAAGATAATCGCTTAGTAACACCAATTTTACAACAACCAATGTCTATGATCTTTAACGATCGAAATGACTTAACAGGATTTGTAGTTCCAATTAAAGATAAAGCAAAATTAAAGAAAAAGTTTAATATAGATAGTGATTTTTGGATAGTAAAATCAGGAGATGGTTATTTCATGGCAGATGTGAAAAATAATAAATGGATATATATTGAATTGTAGGTGTAATGAATGTCAGAGATAAAAAATAATGTTTTCAAAAGAATGCCATCTTTCTTTAAAATTGCGATAAATCAATTCAAAGCACAATGGCTTTGGTTCATTATCCCATTCGCTGTAAGTTTAATTATGCTTGGAATAATGATGTTAGTATTTAACCTTAATCAAACTGACGAAGTTAAACAAGCCAATGGTTATTTTAGGTTAGCTGGTATATTCAGTTTTGCAATGATCATCATCACAATTTATAAAAATTATACGTCATTTAAAAAGCACTATTATGTCAACAAATTATTTAACATAAATCCTATTTATTATTTCGTTGTTGTTTCTGCTATTACAAGCATATTAATGTTGATTGCTGTAACGGC